>JAICXG010000300.1 GCA_025980625.1 Chthoniobacterales bacterium | reverse complement strand
GCTCACCTTCAGTTCGCTCACGGAACGATTAGAAGCCGTCGAGCGGACGTTGATCTCCTTCGCGATCCGGAGCGACGCTTCACCTACCCGATCGGCTGGCCCGATATCGCCGACGATCGCGGGGTAAATCTGGTCGCCGTAAACTACGACCGCGTAATCGCCGACTTTCCCAGCATCTTTGTCACGGGTGAAAATCCCCGGCAGCACGATATAAGGATCGGTCGAAGCGATGAGAAAGCTGAAGCGCTTGAGTGAATCGACGTCCGCTTTCAATTGGTCGATCCCGAGCCGCAGCTCGCGATTGCGCTCGATCGAGAGGCCCTTCTGCTTGAACTCGGTTTCATAACTTTGCAGCTTTGCTTCCGTCGGTGCGAGAAAGGGATTTGGCGTCGCGGTTTTCTTCCGCCAACGGTAACTGGTGAACGGGCGGAAGTTTGCCGAGGAGCCGTCGATCAGCGGCAGTCGGTCGGCATCGGAGCCATCGGCATCCACGTCCATATCGGCTTGGAGGAGGATCGCCTCGCGCTTTGTCTGGGGATTGCGCAGATGCAGGATGGTCTGGCAGTCGTAAAAGTTATGGCGGGAGAGCAGTTGATTTAGCCTAACGAGGTCCTGCCGCAGCGTCTGGATCTTGAAGTCATAAAGCTGTTGGAACAGCGGTAAGACCGGCTCGGCCCCAATTGCCGCCGCGAGCTGCGGAAGCAATTTCGGCAACTGGGGCGTGATCTGCGCTAACTCCTCCAGATCGCGGTTCGGCGTCGGCACGCGCACTTTGAGATTGAGATCAAGCACATAACTCTCCGGGTCCACGCGCTCGACGGAAGCGGCGCCGCCGGGAGTCGGATCAACCTGCGCATGGATCGTGATGCCGCTCCACAATTTTGCGGTGTCGAGTTTGCCGCTGATGATCGGGGTGCGCCATGGCGTGGGGGTCGGCAGCTCTGGTCTTGGAACCGGCGTGGCGATCGGCTGCGGCCCGAGCTGTTGCAAGGTAAGGCGCAACCGCTCTAGTGAAATCCAGCGCAGCACGATGATCGCGAAGAGCGCGAGAAAAAGGAACAACGCCACCCAGCGCAGGGTGCTCAGGTGGAACTTGCGCACGCGCCGCGGTTACTTGCGAATCCAGGCGGCGATCGCAAAGGCAACGCCGATGAGACTGAGGAGCGACATCATGCCGGCCGGCATCATTTTCCCGGTGCGGAAGAATGCGGGCAGAAAATAGCCGATCAGCAAGAGCGAGACGATTCCCCCGAGGAGGATTCCGGCAAGCGCCTTCGCCGGGAAAAGAAAGGCCGCCACGAGCAGGAGCACGCCGCTGATCGACCCGGCGATGATCGAGGCTGTGCTCCCGGCTTTTACGTAACCCATAATGCCGCCGGCGATTGTCAGCACGCCGAAGATGATGAAGTAAATTTTCGTCGGACCAAACATAGCGACCTCGTTAAGCCAGATCGGC
Source organism: Chthoniobacterales bacterium (assembly GCA_025980625.1). Taxonomy (GTDB): domain Bacteria; phylum Verrucomicrobiota; class Verrucomicrobiia; order Chthoniobacterales; family UBA10450; genus JAICXG01. The sequence continues at coordinate 1,736 of JAICXG010000300.1, read as the reverse complement.
GAAACTGTCCAGCCGCGCTCCGGTCGTTAGGCAGGCTAACCGAGCCGGAAGCGCAGCTCGCGAATGACCCGCGCGCCGAAGCGCTGTTTCAATTTGCGCAGCACGTCGGCCTTCACCCGGTCAAGTTCGTAGTGCAACGAAGGTTGCAGCACGTGCACGTAGAGAATGCCTTCGCGCAAGGACATCGGGCACGAGTGGGCGGCGATGAATTCGCCGACGACACTTTTCCACGCCGCCACCACTTCGTTCTCGTGCAGGCGTTCCCGCAGCCCGAGCTTCTGCATTACTTTCGGCAAAAGTTCTGCCGTCGAGTGCGTCCGATCGGGCGCAGGAGGAGCGGAAGGCAAGCCCCGCCATTCAGCAATCACGGCGCGACGGAGTGAGGGAGTCATGGTTGAAGCGCTAAAGAGTTGAAGAGAGTTTGAAGACTTGGAGCCGCGTCACCGCTTTAACGCTTTATCGTTTCAACAGCTAGTACTTCTTCCGCATGTTGCTCGGCAAAATGTTCAATTCGGTGCGATATTTTGCGACTGTCCGCCGTGCGATCGGGATGCCGCGCTGGCCGAGAATCTCGACAATCTCCTTGTCGCTTAACGGCGTGCTGCCCGATTCATGTTTCACCAAATTGTGGATCGCTTCTTTCACGCTCGTGTTACTTACTGAAGCGCCGCTCGAAGTTTGATAACCCGGAGTGAAGAAATACTTCATCTCGAACACGCCCTGCGGCGTCGCCATGTATTTACCCGAAATGGCGCGACTCACCGTTGTCTCGTGCACCCCCACCGCCTCCGCGATTTGTACCATCGTCATTGGCTTGAGATAAGCCGAGCCTTTCTCGAGGAATTCCTTCTGCCGCGCCACGATCTCGTGCGCGATATTTGAAATCGTCTGCTGACGCTGGTGGATCGATTTGATGAGGAATTTCCCGCTCCGGATCTTGTCCCGGATGTAATCCTTCACTTCGCTCCCGTTGCCGTCCTGGGACATGATGTCCTTATAAGTGTTGCTGATGCGGAGATGCGGGATCTGTTCCCCGTTCAAGCTGATCTGGTATTGGCTCTGGATTTTCTCCACCGTCACGTCGGGTAAAACATATTGCTGCGGCGCTTCGGCGAAGATCTGACCGGGTCGGGGATCGAGCTGGGCGATGTTGTTGGCCGCTTTCTGCACCTGCTCGGCCGTGATTCCCATGCGACGGGCGATCTCCGGGAAGCGCCGTTTCCCGAGATCAATCATGTGATCGGCGACGATCCGATACTCGAGGCTCTTCTCGCGGCCGTCGCGTTTTAGTTGCACCAAGAGGCATTCGCGCAGGTCGCGCGCCCCCACACCCGGCGGGTGAAAGCTCTGGATAAGGGTGAGCATGAGCTCGAATTGCTCCTGCGGAATGCCCGTGTTCATCGCCATTTCTTCGGGCGTCGTTTGGAGAAAGCCGTTGTCGTCGATGTTGCCGATGATCAGCTCGGCCGTCTTGCGATCTTCGGCGCTAAGCACGGTCTGGTTGAGCTGACTAACGAGATGTTGCTGCAAGGTTTCCTGGGTCGCGATGGAGTCGAAAAAGAACTGGCGCTTTTCCTCGTCCTCCTGCGAGCGGCCGCTGTAGCTGCCCGATTGCGCCATGTAATCGCGCCATTCGTCGTCGAGCTTCGCCAGCTGATCGAATTCCTCCTTGAATTTCTCGTCCGTTTCGGTGTCGGACGCGGCGCGTTCCTCGTCCGTCGGGTCGGCCAACTCCT
>JAICXG010000272.1 GCA_025980625.1 Chthoniobacterales bacterium | reverse complement strand
GCTTTGGGCGAAACAAAGCTGACCGCATCCAGATGCCTGAAGCCGGCCGCGATCAGCGCGCCGAGGTATTGCACCTTCAGCTCACACGGGATCATCCGCGGCAAGCCCTGCCACGCGTCCCGCGGGCATTCGATCAATTTGACCTCTTGGTTTTCCATCTCGGAACAGCTTTGATCTATAGACTTGTCACGCCGACGGCGCTAACGATTCACCTGCACGATCCTCACATGCCTAACGTTCTCATCGAGGAAAAAAATTCGCGCGTCACGATCCTGACGCTGAACCGCCCGGAGCGGCGCAACGCCCTAACGATCGAGCTGCTGACCGAACTGACCGACGCGCTCGATCGCGTCGCGGCCGATTCGCAAAAGCGCGTTCTCATCCTGCGCGGCGCCGGCAAGGTATTTTGCGCCGGACTTGATCTGAATGAAACGACGGTCTCAGAAAGGGCACATCGCTCGGCCGAGATGGTCGCGAAAACATTGCTCGCCATCAGCCAGACGCGGCTGATCACGATCGCGCAGGTGCACGGGGCGGCGCTCGCCGGCGGCGCGGGGCTGATGTCGGCCTGTGATTTTGTTGTTGCCGCTGAAGACACCAAGATCGGTTATCCGGAGACGCGCCGCGGGCTCGTCGCCGCGCTGGTGCTCACGTTCCTGCGGCGCCAATTGCGCGAACGCGACATCCGCGAGCTGCTTTTCACGGCCGAGCTGATCGAAGCGGAGCGGGCCCGCGAGATCGGTCTTGTAAACCGGGTGGTTCCGCCTAACGAATTGGAAAACGAAACACAACGGATCGTCGCCGCGGTTCTGCAAGGCGCGCCCGGCGCGCTCGCGAGCACGAAGAAGCTGATCGAAGCGCTCTCGTCCTCTTCTGTGCAGGAGGACATCGAGCGCGCCTTGCGCCACCACATGGAGGCGCGTGAATCGGTCGAAGCCAGAGAAGGCATCGCTGCCTTTCTCGAAAAACGCTTACCAAATTGGACATGAAACTTCTTTGCTATCTTCTTCCTTTCTGCTGCGCTGCGCACCTCTTGGCGGAAACAAGCGCGACGTCAGCGGCCGCCGATTTCATTTTCACCAACGGCAACATCTACACCGTGAATTCGGCGCAGCCGCATGCCGAGGCAATCGCGGTCAAAGGCGAACGCATCGTGTTCGTCGGCTCGAAGGAAGAGGTGAAGAAACACTCCGGCGCGGCCACAAAAACGATCGACCTGCGCGGTAATACCGTGGTTCCCGGCTTCACCGATTCGCATTACCACCTTTTTGAAGTGGGCGAGCGTCTCGAGACCCTGGATCTTTCAAGCGCGTCCAGCCTTCAAGTGCTTCTCGCTAAAATCAGAGATCAGGCGCAGGAACTGGGTCCCGGCCACTGGATCACCGGCCGGGGTTGGATCGAGACGTTTTGGAAGCCGCCGGTCTTCCCGACCCGCCAGCAACTGGATGAGGTCGCGGGAGCGAATCCGGTTTACATCGTGCGGGCGGACGGCCACGGCGCGGTCGCGAACAGCAAGGCGCTCCGCTATGCGGGGATCGATGCCAAAACGCCCGATCCATTCGGCGGAAAGATCGGGCGCGACGAAAAGACTGGTGAGCCCACCGGAACGCTCCTCGATAACGCGATGGATCTCGTGCAGAAGAAAATCCCGGCGCCTTCCACCGCGGAGAAAGAGCTATGGCTAAAGAGCGGCGCGGCCCGCAGCGTCGCGCTCGGCTGGTGCGAAATCCAGAATCCCGGGAGTAATCTGCCGGAGGTGGATCTGCTGCAGAGGTTTTATCTCGAGGGAAAACTGAAGCTGCGAATCTATAACGCGGTCTGGGGGCCCGGCCCCGCCGCCGACAAGCTCCTTAAGGATGGCCCGATCATTGATGCATTCGACCATCATTTCACGATGCGCACGATCAAGGTGATCTTCGATGGTTCGTTAGGCTCGCACAGCGCCGCCCTGCTCGAGCCGTACTCCGACGCCAACACCTCCGGGTTCCTGACGCAAAAACCGGAAGAGTTGCGCCCAATGTTTCGCGAAGCGCTCCGCCAAGGGATCCAGGTCGAGACCCACGCCATCGGCGACCGGGCCAACCGCACCATCCTCGATCTCTACGAAGAAGCGTTCAAGGCGGTTCCGCCTAACGAGCGCAAAGTGAAGGAGCCGCGCTGGCGAGTCGAGCACGCCCAGATTCTCGCCCCTAACGATCTTCCACGCTTCGCCAGGCTCGGGGTGATCGCTTCGATGCAACCCTCGCACGCGATCAGCGATTTCTTTTTCGCCCCGCGCCGGCTGGGGGAAAAACGCCTCGCCGGCGCCTACGCGTGGCAGAGCCTGATCAAGAGCGGCGCGATTGTCATCGCCGGTTCGGATGCGCCGGTCGAGAAAGGCGAACCGATGATCGAGTTTTACGCCGCCGTGGCGCGCAAAAGCCTGAGCGGATTCAGCGCCCCGGACTGGCATCCGGAGGAAGCGGTCACCCGCCAACAGGCGCTCGAGATGTTGACCCGCTGGCCGGCCTACGCCGCTTTTCAGGAGCAGGAAAAAGGTTCGATCCAACCAGGTAAACTCGCTGACCTAACGATCCTCTCGGACGACATTATGAAGATCGCCGAGCCCGATATCCTCCGCACGCGTTGCCTCATGACGGTGATCGGCGGCGAGATCGCTTTCGACAGCGGCGAGCTTTCAGCGAAGTGACTCCAAAAGGTCGGCGCGCCGTCGCGGAGCCGCAGCGGCCTGGAAATTTTCGCCGCCGGCTGCGCAGTTTTCTACACGAACTTAAGCAGCGGCGTGTTTACCGCGTCGCGCTGGCTTACGGCGTCATCGCTTCCGGTTTGATCCAGATCGGCGGAACGGTGCTCCCGATTTTCCATGCCGCCGAATGGCTGCAGCAACTCTTGATTGTGCTGATCGCGGCCGGTTTCCCTTTGGCCCTGGTTCTTGCGTGGGCCTTCGATCTGACAAGCAGCGGCATTCAGCGGACACCAAACGCCGCCGGATCGCGTGGTTCGCATGCGCGGCAGGTTTGGGCGTTGGCCGGCGTCGGCACCGCGATCGCGGCGCTCGCCTTGTGCGCCTATTGGTTTTGGCATCCCTGGCGCAATTCGCGCCTAACGAACCAACGCATGCCGGAAAAAAGCATTGCCGTTTTGCCCTTCGAAAACCTCAGCACCGAAAAAGAGAATGCGTTTTTCGCCGGCGGCGTGCAGGACCAGATCCTGACCGATCTCGCCAAAGTGGCCGACCTCAAGGTCATCGGCCACACCAGCGTCGAGCAATACAAAAGCGATCATACGCGCGACCGTCAGAAAATAGGAGAACAGCTCGGCGTCGCCTATTTGCTCGAAGGTTCGGTGCAGCGCTCCGATCGCCACCTGCGCATCATTGCCCATCTGATCGACGCCCGGACTAACGAACAGCTCTGGGCTGAGACTTACGATCGAGAGTTGGCGGATGTCTTCACCATCCAGAGCGAGATCGCACAGACAATCGTTCGCCAACTCCAGGCGCAAATTTCCCCGCAGGAAAAGGCGCGAATCGAACAGCAGCCAACCCGCAACCTGGCCGCCTACGACCTTTATTTGCAGGCCAAGGAACTGGTCGACGCATACACCAATGCATCCGATCCCAAACTCTGGTTCCTGAGGGCAATCGGGTTGCTCGAGGAGGCGACGGTGCATGATCCCGGCTTCGTCCTCGCCTACTGTTACGCCGCCCGTGCGCATGACCTACTTTATTTCCTCGACCTCGATCCGACCCGCGAGCGCGCCCTGCGCGGAAAGATTGCGGCCGAGACGGCCCTCCGTCTCGCGCCCGATTCGGCGGAAGCGCATC
>JAICXG010000326.1 GCA_025980625.1 Chthoniobacterales bacterium | reverse complement strand
CGGACCAGCGCCCAAGCGAACGCCATCTCGGGAGCTTTGCGCGGCTTCAATTCGACCAAAAAATTGCCGCGATTCACAGATATAAAGCAGCGCTCAAGGAACCGCGATTATGCACGTTTCGGCCGCGGCCTCAATCCAATTCGCTCCCAAATGCAAACGGCCGGGTGCGCTCACGGAAGGCGCGTTCAGGCCGAGTCAATCACCGGACCAACCACAGCTCGGGCCAGCTTGCCTCTGAGAGTGAAGGCTTGATATGATTGCTGTTTCCCTGCGAGCTCGCAGGTTCCGAGAGGAAGCTAATGGAAACGCCGCTTACGCCACTCGAATTCGCTCGCCGCGCGCGCAAAATTTATCCCGAGCGCGTCGCCCTCATCGACGGCGCCGTGCGCTGGACTTACCGTGAGTTTCTGGGGCGCTGCGATCGATGGTCGGCGCTTATGCAGCAGCTTGGGCTCCGGCCGGGCGATCGCGTGGCTTATCTCTCGCCCAACACCCATTCGCAGCTCGAATCGTTTTATGCCGTGCCGCAGATCGGCGCCGTCCTCGTCCCGTTGAATTATCGTCTGACTGGAGACGACTTTGATTACCTCATCAATCACAGCGGCGCGCGAATGGTCTGCGCGCACCGTGACTATCTCCCGACGATCGATCGCATCCGTTCACGACTCCCCAAAGTCGATCATTTCGTCGCCCTAACGGGAAAAGGAGATGATTGGCTGGATTACGAAGCATTAATTGAGACGGCTCCGGCTGAGTTCATCCGACCGGAAATCCGCGAGATCGATCTCCTGACGATCAACTACACCAGCGGCACGACCTCGCGCCCCAAGGGCGTGATGATCACACATCGCAATGCCTGGATGAATTCGATTGGCACTTTGGTTCACCATCCCATGACCTGCGCCGATCGCTATCTCTGGACATTACCAATGTTTCACGCCAATGGCTGGACCTTCGTCTGGACAGTTACCGCGGCGGGCGCGAGTCACATCTGCCTGCGGAAAGCCGAGCCGCGCGCGATCTTTGAGTTAATAGCAAGGGAAGAGGTAACGACGCTCTGCGCCGCTCCCACTGTTCTGATCTCCTTAGCCAACGCGCCACAAGAGCTGCGCCGGCTCGCGCCGAAAGGAATTCGTGTCGTGACTGCCGGTGCGGCGCCTGCGGCCTCGACCATCCAAAGACTCGGAGAAGAGCTGGGCTGGGCAGTTACTCACGTTTACGGACTCACTGAGACGGCCCCGTTCATAAGTGTCTGTGAAACGCGGTCGGGAGACGCGAACCTTCCGGCGGCGGAGCGCGCAGCGATTAAAGCTCGCCAGGGCGTCGAACTGATTACCTCGGGCGAGTTACGCGTGGTGGATGCGGAAGGTAAAGACGTCCCAAACGACGGGATGACCCAAGGTGAGATTGTGGCGCGCGGTAACGTCGTGATGGCGGGTTATTATCGAGACCCGGAAGCGACGGCGCAGGCTTTGCGGGACGGCTGGTTTCACTCCGACGACGCGGCGGTCGTGCATCCGGATGGCTATGTCGAGGTTCGCGATCGGTTGAAGGATGTTATCATTAGCGGCGGTGAAAACATCTCTTCGGTGGAAGTGGAAAGCGTGCTCCTGAGACATCCGGCGGTGCAGGAAGTTGCGATCGTCGGATTCCCGCACGAGCGCTGGGGCGAAACGCCGCACGCGTTTGTCGTGCTCAAGAAGGACGCGCACGCCGACGAAAACGAGTTACGCGAGTTTGCGCGGGCCCACCTCGCGCATTTCAAGGCGCCACACGGAGTTACCTTTATCGAAGAACTTCCTAAGACGGCCACTGGGAAAATCCAGAAATACATCCTGCGCGCGCGGCAGAGCGCGATCGTCCCGCAGTGAGTTAGAGTAATCTTCGGTGCCGGCGAAAGTGGTCGCTTTCGCTCGGAGACTTAGGATTGCGCAGCATCGCCTTATGAAAAATCTTGTGCAACTCATGACCGTGATAACTCAACCGGCAACCGCCTCACGTCTGGAGCGACCGGTTATCCTCCTGCTCCTGTCTTTCGCAGCCGGCCTTGCATTTATGCAACCGTGCGCCGCTACGCCCGGCGAATGGAATTACACCGGCAGCCTCGAGACTGCCCGGTTCCGCCACACGGCAACTTTGCTCTCTGATGGCCGGGTGCTGGTCGCGGGCGGAGGAGCGGGTCAAAACGGACCTCTGTCGAGCGCCGAACTCTACGATCCGGCGACCGGCACTTTTTCAGACACCGCCAGCCTCAACAGCGCGCGAGACTCCCATACCGCAACTCTCCTGCCCGACGGTAAGGTGCTCGTTGCGGGCGGATTTGATGCAAGCGGGTATCTCGCGAGTGCCGAACTTTACGATCCCGCCACGGGCACATGGTTAGTAACTGGTAGGTTCAAGCCGCCGCGAGCGTACCATACGGCAACTCTCCTGCCCAACGGCATGGTGCTCATCGTGGGCGGAAGGGTTGCCGGAATTTATTTGGCGAGCGCGGAACTCTACGATCCGGTCACCGGCACTTGGTTGCCGACCGGCAGCCTTAAGACGGAGCGAGCATTTCATACAGCAACTCTTCTACCTGATGGCAAGGTGCTCGTGGCGGGAGGACATGGCGAGGGTTTTGTCGAGCTCACAAGCGCCGAACTCTACGATCCGGCCAGCGGTGACTGGTCAGACACCGGCAGCCTCAACACCGGGCGGTACGATCATACCGCAACTCTCCTGCCTAACGGCATCGTGCTTGTTGCAGGGGGAAACCCCGGCTATCTCGCAAGCGCCGAACTTTACGATCCAGCGACCGGCGCCTGGTCATACACCGGCAGCCTCAACGCCGG
>JAICXG010000251.1 GCA_025980625.1 Chthoniobacterales bacterium | reverse complement strand
CAGAATAAAGCTTTGGTCGGTGTAACTGACATTTGGCCTAACGACCTCGCCGAGGACATCGGGCTCGCCGCCGCAGGCCGCGCAGGGGCAGGCGGTGCGGAGAAAGCGGAGCGGGAGGAAGGTTTCCGTTCCGTCTTTCCAATGGATCGCGAGCTCGCTCCCGATCTGCTCGATGTTGGCCGGTTCCAACCGCATCGCGAAGAAGCCTAGCAAGTCGCGCGCGAGAGGCAATGCCGGAAGCCTGCCCCTGGCGGAGACGCGGGGGTTGCTGGCCTAACGAGCGCCGAAAATCGCGGTGCCGACTCGCACCAGCGTGGCCCCTTCCTCGATCGCGACCGCGAAGTCGCCGCTCATCCCCATCGAAAGGTGCGGCAACTTGACTTTGAAGTCCGTTTCCATCCTGTCGCGCAGCTCGCGCAAGATCACAAAATAGCGGCGCGAAGCGTCTGCCTCGGGAGTGAGCGGAGGGATCGTCATCAGCCCTTCGAGGGTGAGGCGGCCTAACGACAGGAGCGCGTCCAGCTCCTCCCGCAATCGCTCCGGAGAAAAGCCGTGCTTGCTCGCTTCGCCGGCGACATTCACCTCGAGAAGAACGCGCGGCCGCATTCCGTCCTCCTCCGCGATCCGTTGCAAATCCTGAGCCAGAGCAAGCGAATCGATCCCGTGAAACAGCTCGAAGAGCGGGAGGGCGTGACGGATTTTGTTCTTCTGGAGGTGACCGATGAAATGCCAGCGCAAACGCGAAGAGAGAAGCGGAATTTTGGCGCGCGCTTCCTGCACCCGGCTTTCGCCGAAAAGCGTTTGCCCGGCCTCGACCGCCGCCTGGACTTTCTCCGCCGGGTGCGCCTTCGAGACCGCCACCAGCTCGATCTCGTTAGGCAAACGACCGCTCTTTCGCGCCGCTTGCGCAATTTGCTCCCGGACACGTTCGAGATTGACCGCGATCTGCTCCATCGCCGCAATTATTCATCGACGCGGTGGAGGGGCAAGCGGCGCGAATCTCTCCGGCCGACCGGCACGGATGGAAAGAGCAGCGTTCTCGCTCTTCTCGATTGTGATTTTTTAGCCGCTGAGTACAAAATTGCCCGATGGCAGTTGCACGGTTTCGTCGCGCGCATTTCCCCGTTCGCAGTGTCATCCAATTCGGTCTGGCGTCGGCACTCTCGCTCCAGTGCGCAGGCGCTACGACGGGAGCGAACTCGATCGCTCGCGCCCAGGTCCCGACCTGGTCCCGTGATGACCTGAACTTTTTTCTTCACGGTTCGATGGGCACGGAGATTTTTCCCGAGCCGGTCCTGCGCGCGTTCTTTAAAACTTACCCGGAACTTTTTCCCACCTCCAACCTGAGCCAGTTCGGTCTCATTCCCGATCCCGAGTTTGGCTGGCCGATCGGATTCAGTCGCAAGACCGCGGTCAGGCATCTCGGCAATCTGCCTGCGGTCGGGATCAATTGCGCTTCCTGTCACGTCTCGCAGATCACGTCCACGACGAGCAACAGGCCGATCCGGATTCTGGGCACGACGAGCGATTTCAATGTCGAAAGCTTTTTTGGATCGGTCCTGACCGCGACCTTCAAGACCGCCGATCCGACGAACATGAAAAAATTTCTGGCCGTTTATCTCGGGGCGGAGCCGAAGGCATTCGAGCTGGCGTGGAGCAAACAAGAGGAAAAAGTCGTCGCCACGATGAAAGGCGATCCGACCGGCGCAAAGGAGATCGCGCCGGGCGAGTTGAATACGATCGCGAGCGCCGATCTCCAGCCGCCGCTTGATCGCGATACTGATCTCGCCGGGCGCGCGCACGCTATGCTTCGCCTTTTCCACAACATTCGCGCCGTCCTGCACGTGCCCGATCAGCCGCCGAACCAGTCGCCGCCGGCCTCTGGCCCGGGGCGGAACGACGCGTTCGGTTTGCTCTCGGCCGCGCTTCTTAATTCCCCGCAGCCGTATGCGCCGATCAAGTTTGGGCTCGTCTGGAATGTCGAGCGGCGGCCCTGGGTGCACTGGGATGGGAACACGCGCTCACCGATTGCGCGCAATCTTCTCGCATCGTTAGGCCTGGGCGCGCCGCTCTACGGTCATCGCGCCGATTTGAACTTTGCCGATGTCGAACGGCAAACTGAGCTAACCGAAGAAATTCGGCCGCCGCACTATCCTTATACCGTCGATCAGACGCTGGCGAAGCGCGGCGCGACCCACTTCGCGGCGCAATGCGCCAGTTGTCACACCGGGCCGGAGAACGATCAGCGCCTGCATGCCGTCGCGGAAGTGGGGACCGACCCGCTGCGCGCGAATTTTTTCAATCAAAAGCAGGCTGATGGTTTCAACCGCTTCCTCGCCGAGCTGGAGTTGCAGGGCTACAAACGGCCGGCCGAACCGGGCGTGCGAACGACGGGAAAATATTTCGCGCCGAGCTTGGGCGGCGTCTGGGCGCGCTCGCCCTATTTGCATAACGGCTCGGTGCGAACGATGGCGGAGTTGCTGAGCGCGCCTAACGAACGGGCGAAGACATTCCATCGCGGTTCGACGCGCTTCGATCCGGCAGTCATGGGCTACACCGATGAAGGCGCTTACATCTTCGACACGAGCACGCCGGGCAATTCCCGTGCCGGGCACGCCTACGGAACGAAACTCTCCCCTAACGAAAAGCGAGAGTTAGTCGAGTATCTCAAAACGCTGTAACTGTCGGATTCTCCGGAGGGACATACTTCTGCATGTCCAGTCGCAACCGTTCCTAGTGCAGTGTAACAGATGAAAATGAACGCGAGTTCTTTCGGAGGGACATGCTTCCGCATGTCCTGGACGCGCGGAAGCGCGTCCCTCCAGTATGTCAAAACTCCAAGTTACGCTTCCTAAAACCTGCGAATTGCCGGCACATCGAGAATCCGGATCCGCTCCGGCGGATTCTCCACTGCCCAGACGAGCGCCCGCAGCATTTGTGGAAGCGTGACAAGGCCAAGTCGACGGGCCGATTCCCGAGTGGAAGGGAGCAGTTCCAGCAGCCAGTAAATCGGGACGATCGCATACGGCCACCTATGTCCCGGCCCGAGCACGTACCACGGCCTAACGAATGTGCTCGGGAGGCCGCTCTCCCGCAGCAGCGATTCGCCTTGTTCTCGCACCGCGATAAAGGCCTGCATCAGCCGTGCGGGTTGCGCCACGCTCAGGTAAACGAAATGCCCAATGCCGGCGTCACGTGCGGCTTTGCTCGCCACTGCGATCGAGACGAGATCGACCTTCTGAAACTGTTTTGCTTTCGCCGGACTTGGATGGGGCGTGCCGATCAGATGCACGAAGGTGTCGCTCGGCGGAATCTGGGCGGTGTAGGAATCGATCCGCAGCGGATCGCCGGGCACATGCTCAACGTTAGGCGGCAATTTTCGTTCCGAGCCTGCACGGACCAGCGCCCGGACGAAATGTCCGCGCGCCTGAAGTGCGGGGATCAGGCGCGAGCCGATATAGCCAGTGCCGCCGGTGATGAAAACCGATTTGGAAGCGGTCACGCTCTTACTACATCCAAACCGATCGCCAGGTTCAAGAGCGCTGAGCAACCTGTGCTTTGCGTCGGCATTCGTTTCAAATGCGCGGCGCGTGCGGCAGCGCCGGAAGCGTCGAGAGTGGCTCGAACGCTGGTGCTATTGCACAGCGAGCAAATCTACCATCTGCTGCGCGAGCTTCGGCCCGGTGCCCGCTTCTTCATGCTTGAAGTAGACAAATGTCTCTTTCCACTTTGTAGCACTTTCCCTAACGAACCCCGTCCACCGCGCGACATCGGCCGGAGTGTAATCTTCCCGCCGCAGCCGCAGGTAGCCATAATCGGCCGTTGCGATCTGTGGGGTGCTCAGCTCTTCCGTGTCGGCGACGCAGAGCGCGATGTTGCATTCGCGCAGGATCGAAAAAATTTCTTCGTCGAACCATGATTGATGGCGAAACTCAAAGGCGGCCGGGATCGCCGGCAACTCACGCAGAAAGGAGCGAAGCACTTCCGCATCCTTTTTAAAGTTAGGCGGGAGTTGGAAGAGGATCGGCCCGAGGCGCGAGCCAAGCCCGGAGATAACCTGACAGAAATAGCCCAGGTTATCCTTGCAATCGCGCAGCCTCGCAAAGTGGGTGATCTTCTGCGGGGCCTTGAGCGCGAAGCGGAAATTCTCCGGCGTCTGCGCTTTCCAGTTATCAATCGTTTTCGGCGCCGGAATGCGATGAAAGGTGTAGTTGATTTCAGT
>JAICXG010000343.1 GCA_025980625.1 Chthoniobacterales bacterium | reverse complement strand
GCCCTTGGCTATCGCGTGCTCAAAGCCGCCAATGGCCGCGCCGCGCTGAAAATCTGGGCCGAGCACCGCGAAGAGATCGATCTGCTCCTGACTGATGTAGTCATGCCCGAATCCATTTCCGGCCGGCAGCTCGCGCAAACTTTGATCATCGAAAAACCTGATTTGAAAGTGATCTACACGAGTGGCTACAGCGCGGAACTTCTGGGAGAAGATTTCGAGCAGGAAAAGGATTGCGGTTTTCTCGCCAAGCCATACCTCCCCGACCGGCTCGCCTCCACCGTTGCGACCTACCTTCAGCGCGAGCCGATGGTCTTGAGTAATTAGCGCATTTGAAGAGGTGCGGCGGATTGCGAGCTGGACGCATTCGCCGTAGCCTCCGCGCTTATGCTCAGCGCCGGAATTGTGGGTTTGCCTAACGTCGGCAAATCCACCCTCTTCAATGCCGTCACCCGCACGCGCAAAGCCGCCGCGGAAAATTATCCCTTCTGCACGATTGATCCCAACGTCGGAGTTGTGACCGTGCCGGATCCTCGGCTCGAGGTGCTGGCGAAAATGTCGCACTCGCAAAAAATTGTCCCGGCGGCGATTGAGTTCGTCGATATCGCAGGCTTGGTGAAAGGAGCGAGCGCCGGCGAAGGACTCGGCAACCAGTTCCTAAGTCACATCCGGGAGGTGGACGCCATCGTGCAGGTCGTGCGCTGTTTCGAGAGCGGAGATATTCATCACGTCAGCGGCTCGATCGATCCGGTGCGCGATATCGAGGTGATCAATACCGAACTCATTCTCGCTGATCTCGCTTCGCTCCAGAAACAGCGCGATCGCTTGCAGAAAGAAGTCCGCGCCGGGTCAAAGACTGCGAAGGCGGAGACGGCGGTAATGGAGAAACTTCTGCCGCATCTCGACTCGGGCAGACCAGCCGTGACTCTCGGTCTGAGCGACGAGGAGAAGGCAACCGTGCGCGATCTTTTTCTGCTGACTTCAAAGCCGACGCTTTTCGCCTGCAATGTCGCGGAGAGCGATCTCGCCCTGGTCGCGGGCGGCGCTGACCCCGGCAACCCCAACGCTGTGACACAGGGGAGCGACGCTCCCGGCTACATCCACGTGCGCGCGGTACAGGAATATGCGCGCTCGCATTTTGCCACTGAAGCGGTCGTGATCAGCGCGCAAATCGAGAGCGAGTTGGTGGAGCTTTCCGAAGCGGAAGCGGCGGAATACCTGCGAGACCTTGGTGTGGAAGGCAGCGGAGTCGGCGCGCTCATTCGCGCGGCTTATCACCTGCTCGGCCTGCGCACTTACCTCACGACCGGTGAAAAAGAGACGCGCGCCTGGACGATCCACGCCGGGGATAAAGCACCGGCCGCGGCGGGCGTAATTCACTCCGATTTTGAGCGCGGCTTCATCGCGGCCGAAACGGTGCACTACGACGACCTGGTGTCGTTAGGCTCTTCTGCCAAAGCCCGCGAAGCCGGCAAGCTGCGGATCGAGGGGAAAGACTATGTCGTTAAAGACGGCGACGTGATCGAGTTTCGTTTCAACGTCTAACGCGCAAGTCAGGCGAGATCCCTAACTTCCAGAATACAAAATCCGGCCGCACTGTTCGCAGCTCACGATCTCTTTCCCGGCTCTGACCGCCGCGGCTGTCGCCGTTGTCACCTTCATGTGGCAGCCGGCGCAGACATCATGTTCCAGCGCCACCACCGCAGCGTCGCCTTTGCTCATGAACAGGCGGTTGAAACGTTCGAGCAAATCTTCATCGACACCACGCGCGAGTTCTTCACGCTCTTTCTTCAGCAGCTCAACCCGCCCGGCTAATGCCTCTTGCTTCGAGTCCAGGTTGGCGCCTTGCTTCGCGATCGACTGCTTTGCCGCGGCCGCTTCTTTCTCCTCGCGCACGAGTTCGACCTTGAGTTCATCGGCCTGTTCCATCAGTTCCAATTCCTGGTCCTCCAGCTCGCTGATCTCTCTCTGGAATCGCTCAATCTCCCGGCCCATCGCGGCGAATTCATCGTTCTTCCGCGTCTCGTACTGCTGGGTGCGCAGTCGAGCAATGCTCTGGTTGCGGGTCGCGACATCGAGCTCGATCTTTTTTTTCTCGATCTCAACGTGACGGGCGCGATCCTTCATCGCATCGAGTTTGGCGACGGCTCTCGCGCCCTGCGCTTCGAGCGATTTGCGCTCCAGCGGTACGCTCTTCAGTTCGGCTTCGAGTTGTCGAATTTTTTGAGCCCGATCCTGTAATTGCAGCAACTGCTCGAGCTCGACCTCCACTGGCGCATGTTAGGAGCGCCCAATCGCGGCGTCAATTATCACCCGGCCACGCGTCCGAGCACGACACAGGCATTGATTCCGCCGAACCCGAAGGAATTGCTCAGGACGCAATCGACCTTTGCCTCGCGGCCCTGCTGCGGGATGGCGTCCAGATCGCAGGCCGGGTCGGGGTTTTCCAAGTTCAAAGTGGGCGGCAGCCAGCCGCGCTCGATCGCGAGTGCGCAAAGCG
>JAICXG010000044.1 GCA_025980625.1 Chthoniobacterales bacterium | reverse complement strand
GAATAAAAATCGACGTTTGCGTTCAAGTTCTTCTTTTCCTTCATCAGCTTGGCGATCCGCTCGGACATGTTGATCCATTTCGGCTGGCCGAGCTTCTGGCTCAGTTTCACCGCCATCCGTTGCAAATGCGGCGCGCGCGGGTCGAGCATCTTGTAAACGCGGTGGCCGATGCCCATGATCTTCTCTTTCTTGGCGAGCTTCTTCTCGATATAAGCGTCGACGTTTTCTTCGCTCCCGATTTCCTCGAGCATGTGGATCACACCTTCGTTCGCGCCGCCGTGAAGGGGGCCCTTCAAGGTGCCGATAGCCGAAGTAATGGCCGAATAAATGTCACTCAAGGTCGCAATCGTCACCCGCGCGCTGAAGGTCGATGCATTCATGCCGTGATCGGCGTGCAGGACAAAAGCGACGTCGAGCGTATCGGCGGCTTCCCTGCTTGGTTCTTCGCCACTGATGAGATACAGGAAATGCGCCGCTTCGCCGAGATCGGCCCGCACCGGTGGTAAGTCTTTACCTTGTCGCGCGCGGTGAAAGTAGGCGGCGATTACTCCGATCGTTGCCGTAATGGTGCGGGCGCGCTTCTTGTTCAGCTCGGGAGTCATGGCCTTGTCGAGATCCTGATCGTAAAGACCCATCATCGAGACGGCAGTGCGCATCACGTCCATTGGGTTGGCGTCCTTGGGCGCAGTCTTGAGGAAATCAATTACCGGTCCGGGAAGCTGGCGATGTGAGCGCAACGTTTGATGACACTTCTCAAGCTCCTCGCGGTTTGGCAGCTTGTTGTTCCAAAGGAGATAGACGACTTCCTCGTAACTGACTTTTCCGGCCAGCTCGTTGATGTCATAGCCGCAGTAAGCGAGCTGACCTTTATCTCCGATCACCGCGCTCAGGCGCGTAGTGTTAGCGATGATTCCTTCGAGTCCTTTTGCGGTGAGCGGCATCGATTAGTTCCTTTCTTTCATGCGCGCGATCAGCGTGTCGGCCATCCTCGCAGGTGTATCGGCGACCGCGATCCCGGCGGCCTTGAGCGCCGCGATCTTTCCCGCCGCCGTGCCTTTTCCCCCTGAAACAATTGCACCGGCGTGACCCATCCGACGCCCCGGTGGGGCCGTCGTCCCGGCGATGAACGCAGCCACCGGTTTCCGGCAGTTATCTTTAATCCAGGCCGCGGCTTCTTCCTCGGCCGAGCCGCCAATTTCGCCAATGAGAATCAGGGCTGCGGTCTTCGGATCATCATTGAAAAGTTTTACCGCGTCGAGATGCGACATGCCATTGATCGGATCGCCGCCGATCCCGATGCAGGTGGATTGTCCGTAGCCGCGCGAAGTCAATTGCCAGACAGCTTCGTAAGTCAGTGTGCCGCTGCGCGAGATCACACCAACCGCACCCGGCTTATGAATGTAACCGGGCATGATCCCGATCTTGCACTCTCCCGGTGTGATGATACCCGGGCAATTCGGTCCGATGAGGCGCGATTTCTTTCCGCCCATCTGCGCTTTCACCCGCATCATGTCCATCACTGGAATGCCTTCAGTGATGCAAATAACTAACTCGACTCCGGCATCGACCGCCTCCAGGATGCTATCAGCGGCGGCAGGCGCCGGGACGAAAATCACGGAGGCGTTGCAGCCGGCTTCTTTGCGCGCTTCCCACATGGTGTCGAATACCGGCACCTTCTCATCAAACATCTGGCCGCCTTTACCAGGAGTGACTCCCGCTACCACCTTGGTGCCATATTCCATGCACTGCCTCGCGTGGAAAGCACCGGCGCTGCCGGTGATTCCCTGCACGCAAACGCGAGTCTCCTTATCGACGAGAACGGACATCAGAGTTATCGAATCACGAAAGCTATGGTTAACCGGTTTTTCTTTGATGCACGACCAGCTTATTCCCATCCGGATCGCGAAACTGCGCCATCCAGCAGACCGGCGTCTCAGTTTTAGGAACGTCGAAGCTGACTCCCCGTTCGGTGAGCTTCGCCACGGCCGCGTCGATGCTATCGACCTCAAAGGCAACAGTGGTCCCGTCTCGCGATGGTTGCCACGCCGGGTGACAGCCCACCCCGATCGTCGCGCTCCCGAAATCATACTCCACCCAGGCTCCATCCATCTGGGTGCGAGCCGGCTTTAGCTCCAACGTTTCCTGATAAAACTTCCGCGCCCGTTCCTTGTCGGTCACGGCGATAGCAATGAAAGCAACTTCTTTGATCATTAACTGGGTCCTTTCTCGTTCATTTTTTCTTTGGCCGCCTGAACCGCTTTCTCCGCCGCATCAGCCAGGTCGTCGGCGGTGATGACGGCCAGCCCGGACTCTGCCAGTAGTTTCTTGCCCGCCTCGACGTTCGTTCCTTCCAGCCTAACGACTAAAGGAACCGTAAGATGCACCGTCTTGCCGGCATCGATGATGCCTTGTGCGATCACGTCGCATTTCGCGATCCCGCCAAAGATGTTGACCAGGATCGCCTCGACCCGCCTATCCGCGATCAGAATCTTGAACGCTTCCGTCACCTGCTCCTCGGTCGCACTCCCGCCGACGTCGAGAAAGTTAGCCGGGCTGCCGCCATAGAACTTAATGATGTCCATAGTCGCCATGGCAAGGCCGGCGCCGTTGACAAGACAAGCTATGTTGCCGTCGAGGCCGATGTAATTCAGCTCATGCTTGGAAGCTTCCACTTCGCGCGCATCTTCCTCCGCTGTGTCCCGCATCGCCGCAATCTCCGGATGCCGATAGAGCGCGTTGTCGTCGAAATTGAATTTCGCATCGAGCGCGAGCACTTCGCCCTGCTTCGTCAGGACGAGGGGATTCACTTCCACCATTGAACAATCCGAATCGATGAAGGTGCGATAAAGTGCGCTGAAAAGTCTCGCCGCCGGCTTGAGCTGGGCAGAGCTAAAGCCGAGCTGCTTTGCCAGCTTGCGTGTTTGAAAAGGCTGCATGCCGGCAAGTGGATGGATCGGCTCGCGGGTAATTTTCTCGGGTGATTTCTCCGCCACTGCTTCGATTTCAACCCCTCCTTCCGTGCTCGCGACGACGAGCGGCGCGGCCGTCGCGCGATCGAGCAGGACTGCGAAATAAACTTCCCGCGCGATATCGGCTGATGCGGCCACCAGCACCTTGTTCACCACCCGTCCGGCCGGTCCGGTCTGATGTGTCACAAGCGTTTGCCCGAGCATCTTGCTCGCGATCTCGCGCGCTTCGAGCGGTGTTTTCACGACGTGGACGCCGCCTTTAAAACCATTGGTGAAGGTTCCCTTGCCGCGCCCGCCGGCATGCACCTGCGCCTTCACCACCAACTCATCCGCGCCGATCTCGCGCGCGATCTTTTCCGCTTCCTCCGACGTGGAAGCGACTTTCCCGCGCGTCGTTGCCGCGCCGAATTTTTCCAGCAATTCTTTCGCCTGATATTCGTGGATGTTCATCGCAAACGCGGGTTGCACTTAGCCCGCGAGCGCCAGACCGGCAACGGATTTTTCCCGCCGCTCGCGCACCAAATGGTACAGCAAAAACGCGCTCGCATCGGCCTCCCGGCGAGCGCGTTGGTAGATTTCGGCCTAACGAACTACTTTTTGACGATTTCGGCGTTCTCCAGCATGGAGACACCGCCGTTGCTCGCCAGTTTTCCTTTGAGCGTAACCGTCTTGCCCGCGAGCGGCGCGAGCTCGTCGTTCATCGGCTTGTGATCGCCAATCACGAGATATGCCTTGCCCTCACTGAGGATCCCGACCGGACCGCCGTTTTTGATGCACTTTCCGGCGCAGTTTTCGTGCTTTGCGCCCATCGCATTGTGATCGACGTAGCACATCATGTCGACGACCTCGCCGGTGATCTCCTTCGTCCCGCCATCGCTTTTCGCCGGCTCTTGCGCGAGCGCGAGCGGCGACGCCGCCAGGCCGACAGCAAACGCGGCCGTGACTGCCACTTTCATCAGTTTCGGAATTCTATCGCTGGTTGAATACATGGCGGGAAACTCTGCCCGAACCAGTCGCCGGTCAATTGTTAGTCTTGCCGCGCTCGCGCTCGATCAGCCTCGCGAATTCAGCAAAGAAGTAACTCGCGTCGTGCGGCCCGGGCGCGGCTTCGGGATGATATTGGACGCTGAAGATCGGCAGCTCGCGATGGCGCATTCCTTCGACCGTGCCGTCGTTCAGATTCACGTGAGTGATTTCGATTTCGTTAGGCAAAGAATCGGGATCGACCGCGAAGCCGTGATTCTGCGAGGTAATTGCGACTTTTCCGGTCGCCAGGTCTTTCACTGGCTGGTTCCCGCCGCGGTGACCGAACTTCAGCTTGAAGGTGCGCCCGCCATAGGCAAACCCAAGCACCTGGTGACCGAGACAAATCCCGAAGATCGGCACGCGCCCCATCAAATCCCGTACCGATTCATGCGCGTAACCCAGCGCCACCGGATCGCCCGGGCCGTTGGAAAGAAACACGCCTTCCGGTTTCATCCGCAGCACGTCCCCGGCGCTGGTCGTCGCCGGCACGACCGTGACTCCGAAACCGTTCTGGCGCAGCCGGCGCAGGATGTTTTCCTTAATCCCGTAATCGTAGGCGACGATGCGATGCCGGATCGGCAGGAGCGCGCTTTTCCGGCTCGCCCCGGTCGACCAGGGCACGCTTGCCTCATCGTCCGGGTCCCATTGGTAAGGAGCGGGCGCGGTCACTTCGCGCACGTAATCCATCCCGATCACGCCCTCGCCTTCGATCGCGCGGCGGACCGCTTCTTCCCGCAATATTCCTTCACTCGTTAGGCAGGCTTTCATCGCGCCGCGGGTGCGGAGATGGCGGGTGAGGGCGCGGGTGTCGATATCCTGTACGCCGGGGATCTTCCAGCGGCGCAAGTATTCCGCGAGGGAATGTTCCGCGCGCCAGTTGCTCGCGAGTTCGCTCAATTCCTCGATCACGAATCCGCGCACGTGCGGCTGTCGGCTCTCCGCATCGGCGGCGTTGGTTCCGTAGTTGCCGATGAGCGGATAGGTCATCGCCACAATCTGGCCGCGATAGGAGGGATCGGTCAGCACTTCCTGGTATCCCGTCATGGAAGTGTTGAAACAAACCTCGCCGACCGTGGTCCCAAGTGCGCCAAACGCTTCGCCCTCGAAAATCCGTCCGTCTTCCAGAGCGAGAAGCGCGCGCATGCCGGCTGGGATTGTGCGTGTGAAGCGCGGGCTTGTCGAATAATCGGTTTTTGAAACGCCGCGCGCACGTTTAAATTGGACTAACGATGAGCTCGCCCGAACCGGAAAAAATCCCACTCCTCTTTCCCGATCCGGTGATCGAATACTACGTACAACGCGCGGACAGGGCGGCGATTCGCAAGCGGCTCAAGCTGACGCCCGAAGAACGGCTGCAAGCGCTCCAAGGGGAAGTGAACGCGCACGCTGCGCAGCAGGCGATGCGAGTGCGGAAGGAATGGCCTAACGAGTCGGCGGCAGCGATGAGATTTTACGGCGAAGAATTCCAGCCGCCGCCGTCCACAGTTCCAATGCTTTTTCCTGATCCCGTGATTGAGACTTATATGAAGGAGGTCGACCGCACTCTGATACGAGAGCAGCTCAAAAGAGACGCCACTGGTCGACTGCAGTCGCTGATCGAAATGGCACGTTTCTGGGACGAAGCTCGAAAAGGTCGGCTGCGAAAAAAAGATGGGGAATCGCCGAGTTGGAGATTGTCCGGCAGGAAGAGACTCGACAGTAGCTCCCACGCATCCCCCGATTGCGAAGCTCCGCTCGGATGACTAGCCCGGGCCAGCCCTCCCCTAACGAAAAGCCCGGAACACAGATTCGCGCTCCGGGCTTTCGCAAATTATTACCCCGCCAGTGCCGTTTAAGCGACGCTCCCGTTCCCTTTCGGTAACGGGCGGATGACCGCCACGCGAGCGTCTGACTTCCAATGAAGGCTTGTCATGTTCTGCGCGCGACCCAGCCTCCTTCTGCAACAGAAATATCGGTCCGGGATTGCCGCTTGGATCTCGCACACCGCAGGGTAAAGCTCGAAAGTCGTCGGTAGAGAGCTGAAGGTAGACACGAAAAGGTCTTTGAACCGTCAACTCCCAACCAACAACTCTCGAAATTTCAAAGAACTACTCGCGCAGTTCCACGCCGAGTTCACTCTTTAATCGCTCGCGAACCCGCGCGTGCGCTGCACTTACGTCCTCGGAAGTGAGTGTCCGGTTTTTGTCCTGATATGTCAATGAATAGGCGAGGGATTTTCGCCCCGCGCCGATGTTTTCCGCACCCTCTCCGCTGAAGAGATCGAACAGTTCGACCGCCGCCAGGAGCGCTTCCCGCGCGCCTTTGATCACCGCGAGAATTTCGGCGTGGCTCAACTCTTCGGGAGCGATGAGCGCGATATCGCGGCTCACCGAGGGAAAGCGCTGCAATTCGTGAAACTTCGGCGTGCCTTGACTGATTCCAATCTCGTTAGGCAGATCCATTTCCGCCACGAAAACCGGCCCGTTCGCGCGCGATTGCATTGAGAGAAGCTGGCCGGCGATGCCGAGTCGTTTTTCGTTCAGCGAAACCTCAATCCCAAGTGAAAACTGCGCGCTCTCGACGCGGCGCAGCGCCACGTCGCCCAGGCCGAGCGCCGCGAGTGCGCCTTTCAAGTCGTAGAGATCCAATCGCCGCACATTGCGATCGCGCCAATGCGGCCGGCTCATCGCCTCGCCGCAAAGCAGGAGCGCGAGGCCGCGCGTTTCCTCGCCCGTGGGCGGAAGAAAAACGCGGCCAATCTCGAAGAGCCGAATGCTTTTTGCGCCAGCGCGCACATTTCGCTCCAGCACCGCGAGCAAACCGGGAAGCAGACTGGGTCGCAGCGCGACGTGATCTTCGCTCAGCGGATTGCGCAGCTCGACCGCCGTCGGGACGAATTCTTTGCCTAACGAGTCGCGACCGATCAGCACCGAGGTGCGCACCTCGGAAAAACCACGGGCGACGAGCTTGTTGCGCAGCTCCATCTCGAAATCGTAACGCCGGTCCGCGGTCGAGACGGGCGTGAACCGGCTGCGATCGGCGGAGGGAATTCGATTGATCCCGAAGACGCGAACGATCTCCTCGATCAGGTCGACTTCGCGTCGCAGATCGGTGCGGTAACTCGGGATCCGCCAGGTCGATTGCTCGTTCGTGCCGCCTAGCTTTTGCAGGCCGAAACCTTCGAGGATGCGGTCGGCCTCTGCCGGTTCGACCCGGGTACCAACCAACTCATCGCAGCGCGCATAACGAAGTGAAAAACCGGGTGGCGGCGCGGGCAGTGTGCCGGCCACGATCGTTTCGCGCGCCGGTGTTCCTCCGGCTAACTCCGCAATCAGTTGCGCCGCATGTTGGGAAGCGCGCAGCACCATCGCGGGGTCAACGCCGCGTTCGAAGCGATAACTCGCGTCGCTTGGCAGATTCAGATTGCGCGCCGTCCGCCGAACACTTCTCGGTAAAAAATAGGCGCTCTCGAGTAGAACATTGCGCGTCGCGGGCGTCACGCCGCTTTCCTCGCCACCCATCACCCCGGCAATTCCGACCGCGCCTTCGAGATCAGCAACGAGCAGCTCGTCGCCACGAAATTTGTAGCTGCGACCATCGAGCGCCAGCATCCTTTCGTTAGGCAGGGCGAGCCGCACGTTAATCCCGCCGCGCAATTTATCGCCATCGAAAACATGCAACGGCTGCCCGATCTCGAGCATGACGAAATTCGCGATATCGACCACGACGTTGATTGGCCGAATCCCGACAGCTTCGAGCTTCGCCCGCAGCCAAGCAGGGCTCGAATCAACCGTGACATTTTCAATCCGGCGCGCAGAGTAAAACGGGCACTCGTTAGGGGCACTGATCTGGACGGATGCTCCGGCGCCCGTCGCAGGCTCGGCCATTTGCAGCCCGCGCAACGGTTTCCGGGTCAGTGCCGCGATCTCGCGGGCGAGACCGTAATGGCTCAGCAGGTCGGAGCGATTCGGCGTGATCTCGACGTCGAGGATGGTGTCGTTAGGGAAGAGCTCGCCGATCGGCGCGCCGATTCTGGCTTCGGGCGAGAGGATGAGCAAACCGGCGGCATCTTCCGCGAGGCCAAGCTCCTTCGCACTGCAGAGCATCCCCTGCGACTCAACCCCGCGGAGTTTGCTTGCCTTGATCTTGAGATTGTCAGCCAAAACTGCCCCAGGCCGCGCGAGCGGGACTTTGTCATCGACCTTGTAATTCTTCGCTCCGCAAACGATCTGGCGGGTTTCGCCACTGCCGTCCTCGACAATGCAAACGCTCAGGCGATCGGCGTTCGGGTGTTGCTCGGAGGACTTGATCTGGGCAACGACCACGTTCTCGAAATCGGCGCCGCGCTGCTCGATCTGCTCGGTCTCGACACCGGCAAAGGTGAGCAATTCCGCGAGCTGCCCGGCGTCGTTAGGCAACTCCACAAATTCGCGCAGCCAGTTGAGTGAAAATTTCATCGCTACCGGTCCGCCGCTCGCTCACGCCGCGAATTGCTTCAAGAACCGCAGATCGTTCTGCGCAAACAAACGAATATCGGAAATGTCGAAGAGAATCATCGCCAACCGATCCATTCCCAGACCGAAGGCATAGCCGGTCCATTTTTCAGGGTCGTAGGCTGCGTCGCGGCGAGCACGGTTCACCTCCTCGAAGACCGCCGGATGCACCATCCCGCAACCACAGACCTCAATCCACTTCTCGCCGCTCTTGAGCGCCTTTGACTTTACGTCGATCTCAAAGCTCGGCTCGGTGAAGGGAAAATAATGCGGGCGAAACCGCACCTCAGTGCCAGGTCCGAAAAGCTCGTGGAAGAAGAACTCGAGCGTTCCTTTGAGATCAGCCACGCTGACACGTTCATCGACATAGAGCCCTTCGATCTGATGAAACTGCGCGCTGTGGGTGGCATCGACTTCGTCGCGGCGGAACGCTGCGCCCGGCGCAATCACGCGGATCGGCGGGGGCGCCGATTCCATCGTGCGGATTTGCACGGTGGAAGTGTGGGTCCGGAGCAAATGCCCATCCGGCAAATAAAAGGTGTCCTGCTCGGCGCGGGCCGGATGATCGGGCGGAGTGTTGAGCGCATCGAAGCAATGCCATTCGTCCTCGACGTCAGGACCCTCAGCGAGCGCGAAACCCATTCGGCGGAAAATCGCGATCGCGCGGTCGAGCATTTGCGTGAGCGGATGAAGCGCGCCGATCTCGTTAGGCGTGCCGGGGAGCGAGATGTCGAGATCGGCCAGCGCGCTCGCTTCCTGCGCGGCACGGAGTTTTGCGCCTCGCTCCTCGATTGCGAGCGTGACTGCGCCGCGCACCTCGTTGAGCAGCTTGCCCACGATCGGTTTCTCTTCCTTCGGGAGCGACTTCATCCGCTCGCCCCAGGCCGAAATGCTCCCGGTGCGCCCGAGATAACGGACGCGCGCGGCCTCGATCGTCTCTTCGTCGGGCGCGACCGCGATCTCGGCGAGAGCAACCTCGCGCAGTTCTTCGAGTGGGTGGGTCATGTGGAGCGTGGAAACGTTGAAGAGTTAAAGTTTTGAAGAGTTGAAGCGGAAAATCACTTACTCGCTTCAACGCTTCAACGAATCAGGCTCACGCGGCCTTGTTCTTTCCCTCGGTCGCTTTGCGCTCCAGCGCGCTTTTCACCTGCTCGACGATGCTCTTGAATGCGGTCTCGTCGGTGATCGCGAGATCGGCGAGAATCTTGCGATCGAGTCCGATGCCCGCGGCTTTCACTCCTTCCGCAAAACGGCTGTAGGTGAGCCCCTCGGCGCGACAGGCGGCGTTGAGCCGCTGCACCCAAAGCATGCGGAAATTGCGCTTGCGCGTTTTCCGATCGCGGTAGGCCCAATACTTGGCCTTCATCGTCGCGTCTTTCGCGTAACGGAAAAGTTTCGATCGGCGTCCGCGATAACCCTTGGCGGATTTTAGGACGCGCTTGCGGCGCTCGCGGCTGGCGGGCGCGTTGCTGGCTCTTGGCATGTTGTTATTCCCGCCGCGGCGGGACTCCTTTCGGCGAACTGTTGTTTCGTTAGGCGCTCTCCGACCTCATTCGCCGATTTGATCCCGAGACAGGGACCAGGTGGCTAGCGCGGAGGCGAACGGTAGTCGCAATCCGCGATCGCTCAACCGCTTTTTGGCACGGGAATGGTTGCCGCTGGTTCGATCTCCTGATACCGCTCATCCAATGCCGAAGCTCTGTGTATTTCTCGACGTTGAACGCGCCGTGCACGAGTTGACCGAGGAGCGGATCACCATCGGGCGCGCTCCCGATAACATGATCCAGATTCGAGATCCATCGGTCTCCGGCCAGCACGCGCAGCTCGTGCTGATTGAGCAAAGTTACCAGTTGCACGATCTCGGCTCGACCAACGGGACGTGGGTAAACGATCAAGTGGTGACGGAAGTTCGGCTGCGGGAAGGCGATCGGATTCGGTTCGGGAAAGTGGAAGCCCGTTTCGAAAGTCAGGTGGGCGGCGGCGGCGTGCAAGCGTTACCGGAAGCGAATGCGATCGAGGCACGACCGGCAACGGTCAGGGCGCGGCCGGTGTATTTTGCCCACGCCTCGCCGTTCCCCCGCCGCCAGCCGGCCGGACATGCGGTTGGAAGCGCGGCGCTGGCGGCAGCAGTGCTCGCGATCCTGGCTTTTATCATCAGCATGTTTGGATTGCTCCAGATTCACGGCCCGAAATAGCGCGTCCGGATTCGTTAGGCGTAATTCCGATCCGACCCATCCGGGCCGCGATAAAGGCGGCGCAGGCTGCAAGCGGGAGATTTGAGTTTGCGGGCCGCCCTTTTCAATTCGAAATCTCCGCTTCTGAAAACGGCCACACCGAAGCGACTCCTTCTTTTCGATATCGACGGCACGCTGATCAATTCCGGCGGCGCCGGGCTGGCGGCGTTGCGCGATGTATTGCGCGACCAATTCGGGATCGCGGATGACCTCGAAGGGATCGAAATCGCGGGACGAACCGATAGCGGCATCGTGCATCAAATTCTGCGCAAGATTGGGATCGTGCCTAACGAGTCAAACACAACGCGTTTTCTCGAGCAATATGTTGGGCTACTGGCGCGCGAGCTGCCGCGCTGCGAGGGACGCATCCTGCCTGGAATCGAGGAACTGCTCCGCCGATTACGAGAGCAAACGGAGACTGTTCTCGCGCTCCTGACCGGGAACGTGGAGCGCGGGGCGAAATTGAAACTCGAGCATTACGGGCTCTGGCATTTTTTCGAGTTCGGCGCGTTTGCCGATGATCACCACGATCGCAACGAACTCGGCGCTTTCGCGCGGCAGCGGGCGCGGGAGAAACACGGGATCGAATTTCAATCGGCGGCGATCGATGTGATCGGCGACACGCCGCACGACATCGCGTGCGGCAGAGCGATCGGAGCGCGCACGATCGCGGTCGCGACTGGAAGTTTTTCGCACGAACAACTGGCGCTGTGCCGGCCAGACATCGTCCTCGAGGATTTTTCGAGAGTAGACGCGGCGATGAAAGATCTTGGCTGGTAGGTGCAGAGGCCGCACCTGCTGCGAATTGAGGTTGCCGCCAAGTCTGACTTTTTTTCCTTATGCCAAAAGCCAAACCGGGAATCCTGCCGCTGGATGGAGAGATCGATCTGCACGTCGCGCCGCAGATAAGGGCGTCGCTCACCACCCTCCTCGCCGACAAGCCGCCGCGGCTCGTGGTTGATCTTTCCAAAGTCAGTTATATCGACAGCTCAGGCATCGCCGTCCTGATTGAAGCGATGCAGAATGTCGACAAGTACGGTGGCAAATTCGCCCTCGCCGGCTTGCAGGAAAATGTCCGCCCGATTTTTGAGATCGCGCGCCTTGATCAGGTCTTCCGCATTTTTCCTGATACCGCCTCGGCGTTGGCCGCTCGGTAAAGAACGGCGAGCGTGCGCTCGACGTTGACGGAGATATCGAAGTGAGTTGCGCGCTCAAGAATCTTGGGGCCAGCGGCGCGGCGACGATCGCGTTCGGCCCAGAAAAGGAGCGCCTCGCGCAACTGCGTGAGGTCGGTGGCGGCATCGATAATGGTCCCGTGAACTCCGCTCTCGATGATTTCGCTGAAGCCATTGGCGCGCGTTGTGATGACGGGTAAGCCGGCGGCGAGCGCCTCGAGGCAGGCATTAGAAAATGGATCGTAGATTGTCGGCAGAATGAAAATATCCGCTGCGGCATACAGCGGTTGAAGATCGCGCACCGCCCCGAGCCGCCGCACAAAACGGCCGGTCGCAACCCGACGGGGGCTGTCCCCGGCGACGAGAAGGCGAAAGTTTTTGCCTAACGACTCGATGGCTTCGATGCCGAAGCGCAAGCCTTTGCGCCGCCAGCCGGAACCGACGAAGAGCACCGCAACATCATCGTCGCGCAAGCTCAAATTTTGGCGCCGGATCTCCCGCGCCGCCGGGTCAGGCTGGAAGTCGGCCAGGGGGACGCCGTTAGGCACGACCTCGATGCGATCGGCCGGATAGCCGTAGCATTGTTGCGCCTCGCGCTTCACCATCTCGGAATTGGCAATGACCCGACCAGCCCCTCCGCCAAAGAGTGCGGTCTCCAGCTCGAGAATCTCGCGGTGTTTGGGGTTGAACCGAGAAACCCAACCGCGCGCCCAGGAAGCGACCGCGGCACGGCGACGCAGCCAGGCTTGGTGAATGCCATCGCCCGCGCGGTAAACATCGCAACCCCAGACGCGCTCGAGGCTGAGCACGAGATCGCATTGCGTGTTTGGATTGAGCCGCTGGAGTTCGTCGGCAAAATGCCGCGCGCTGTCGCCCCGCAATCGCGTGATTCCACCCCCGGGCCAATCGCGCGCCGGCCAAGTCGCATCGGTGAAGAGTCGCGTCGCGTGCCCCGCTGCGTTGAGGCCGCGGCCGAGCCGCTTCAAGTAAGCCTCGGCGCCGCCGGTCTCGGAGTAGCCGCGCCGGACGAGGCCGATCGTGAGACGCGGACGGCTCATGCGCGCGAGTGGGCGGGACTTCTATCTTTACTTGCGGACATTACCTACAATAGTGATGCACGATGGTGGGTGAAACTCTAAAAAACCCGCCACGCGCAACATCGCAGGCACGGGTCTCGCGCCCACTGCCGAAGCGTTTGCTCTATTCGATTTTTGCGCGGATTGGCGGCTCCGGATTGGACACGGACGCGTTTGAAACTCTGCGCGCTTCGTGGCGTAGCGGCTTTCTTGGCAAGGCGGTCGCTTACGATAATCGCCAGAGAGAAATCCCGGCCTCGCGGATTCATTCGCTCCGTTGGCACCCGGTGCGTCTGCTTTCCAGTCTGGAAAGTCCGTATTACTACGGCGCGAAGAAGAAATATCTCGACTGGATCGCGGCGCGACATTTGGCGAGCGGGCGCTACGACATGTTTCACAGTTGGTCGGGGGATTGTCTGCTCTCGCTGCGCGAAGCGCGCAAACGCGGGATTCCTTCGCTCCTGGAAATTCCCACCTGGCATCGCGATCGCGGCAAAGTGAAACGCGCGCCCGCTGCTCCCGCGCCGGCGGAACCGCGACTGCCGTGGCGCAAACGCTGGAAACACGACCTGCTTCTTAATCGCGAGCGTTATCTCGAAGAATACGACCTCGCAACCCTCGTCGTTGTTCTCTCCGAGCGTGCGGCCGAGACTTTCCGCATCCAGGGTTTCCCCGAGCAACGACTGTTTTATCTTCCGCGCGGGGTGGATGTGGAGCGCTTCACCCCGGGGGAGCGGCCGCCGATCTTCCGCGCGATTTTTTCCGGCGCACTGATCGAGCGTAAGGGCGTGCACCATTTGCTCGAAGCATGGCACCGGCTGGCTTTGAAAGAGGCCGAGCTGTGGCTGGTCGGCACGGTGCACGCCGAGATGGAACCGTATCTGGAAAAATTCGGGAGCGACAACGTGAAGGTGATGGGCTTCGCCACCGAGCCGGAGAAATATCTGCGACAATCGACGATCCACGTGTTCCCCTCGCAATGCGAAGGCAGCGCCAAAGTCACTTACGAAGCGGCGGCGTGCGGACTCCCGCAAATCACCACCCGGGAAGCCGGCGACGTCGTGGAGGATGGGGTGCAGGGGATCATCGTCCCGCCGGCTGATGTCGATGCGCTCGCCGGGGCGATTCAGTATCTCTACGACCATCCGGAAATCGTGGAGCACATGAGTCGGGCGGCGCGCGAGCGAGTGGTGAAAAATTTCACATGGGACCATTTCCGCGCGCGGCTGCTTGAGGCTTACCGCACCGCGATGATAATGGCGCGCTAGTGGCCGTTTGAACATCCTGCTCCTTCAGCTCAAGCGCATCGGCGATCTCATCCTCACGGTGCCGGCGATCGCGACTTTGCGGAAGAATTTCCCGGCGGCAACCCTGACCCTCGTGGTAGCGGATGGCTCGCGTCAGTTGCTGCCCTCGATCCCCGGGGTGGATCGAAGCTTCGTCGCGCGGGGAAAAATCTCCGATGCACGGCAGTGGTTCGCGCTCGCGACCGCGAAGTTCGATTACTGCCTCGATTTTTCGCGGACCGATCGCTCGGCGTTTCTCGCGCTGCTCTCCGGAGCCGAGAAACGCATTGGCTACGACACGCTTCGACGGCAGCCGCTGCGGCAATTGAGCTATAATGATTTTGTTCCTTCGCGCGTGCGCTCCATGCACACGATCGATCACCACCTCGCCCTGCTCGCACCCTTGGGCGTGCACGATGTGGAGCGTGATGTTCGTCTCGTTTTACCGGCGGAGGCAAAGAAGAATGCCGCCAAGGCTATCGCGGCTCACGATCTCGGCGATAATTTTATTGTCATCCATCCAGGCTCAGCGCGGGCGGAGAAATTCTGGCTGGCCCGTCGTTGGGCGCAGGTTGGAGACGAAATGGCAAGAAACGATTTGCGCGTCGTGCTCACCAGCGGCGTTTCGGGGATGGAGCAGGAACATATTTAGCGAATCAAAAAGCAT
>JAICXG010000354.1 GCA_025980625.1 Chthoniobacterales bacterium | reverse complement strand
GATCAGTTCTTCACTCGTTAGGCATTCCTCTTTGCCAAAGCCCCACGCGATCCGTGCCTGACGATGGAGATATTCGGCAAAGGCCTCGGCCAGGCGGTCGGCCAGCGCCTTTGTCATGATCGCGCTATAATCGTCGTGCTCCGCCTGGAAGCGCCGGGCGAGGACATCCGCGCCGATGCCGGCGGTGACCGCGAAGCCGCCGAGATAATCGCGCCGGCCGGATTCCTTCGGTGCGACAAAATCGGCCAGGCAGTAATTCACCTGGCCGGCTGGCTTCTGCATTTGCTGACGCAGAAAATGGAGCGTTGCCACGACCTCGCGACGCGATTCGTCGCGATAGATTTCAATATCATCGCCTGACGAATTCGCGGGCCAGAAACCGTAAACACCGCGGGCGATGAGGAGATTTTCCTCGACGATCTGCCGCAACAATCCCTGAGCATCGGAGAAAAGCTCGCGCGCCTGCTGACCTACGATTGGGTCGTCGAAAATTGCCGGGTAGCGGCCGCGCAATTCCCAGGCATGAAAAAAGGGCGACCAATCGATGTACTCAATGAGTGTGTTGAGTCCAAAGTGATCAGCCGAGCCGACTGAGGAGACAGCCTTAATGCCCAGGAACTCCGGCGCCGGAGGTTGATACTCACTCCAGTTAGTCGTTAGGCGATTGGCCCGCGCCTGCTCGAGCCTGAGCATCTTCTTCTCGCGCGTCCGCGCCGTGTGCTCGTTGCGAATCCGCGCGTAGTCGCCGCGGGTTGTCTCATCGAACTTTGCTTTGCTCGCCGGGTTCAGAAGTGTGCTGACCACTCCGACCGCGCGCGAAGCATCGAGGACGTGCACCACGCTCTCGGGATAATGTGGAGCAATCTTCACTGCCGTGTGCGCACGGCTCGTCGTCGCCCCGCCGATCAGCAGCGGGACCTGAAAATTCTGGCGCGTCATCTCCTGCGCGACATGCACCATCTCGTCGAGTGACGGTGTGATCAGCCCACTCAAACCGATCATGTCAGCTTGCTGCTCGCGCGCGGTCTCGAGGATTTTCTCCGCCGGAACCATCACGCCAAGATCGATCACGGCATAGTTATTACATTGCAGGACGACGCCGACGATGTTCTTGCCAATGTCGTGCACGTCGCCTTTCACCGTCGCCATGACGATGCGGCCCTGCGGTTTGGCGCCGGCGGATTTTTCGGCTTCCATAAACGGAAGCAAATAGGCGACCGCTTTTTTCATCACCCGCGCGCTCTTCACCACCTGCGGGAGAAACATCCGGCCGGAGCCGAAGAGGTCGCCCACGATGCTCATCCCGGCCATCAATGGTCCTTCGATTACGTCGAGCGGGCGGGTGGCTTTTTGGCGCGCTTCTTCGGTATCGGTCTCGATGTAATCGACGATCCCTTTAACGAGCGCGTGGGAAAGGCGTTCCTCGACCGGGCGGCTGCGCCAGCTTTCGTCCTTGGTTGCGGCTTTGCCTTTCGACTTCACGGTTTCGGCGAATTCGACCAGCCGCTCGGTCGCATCGGCTCGGCGATTGAAAAGCACGTCCTCCACCAGTTCGCGCAAGGCCGGCTCGATCTCCTCGTACACGGCGAGTTGGCCGGCGTTGACGATCGCCATGTCGAGCCCGGCGCGGATGGCGTGGAAAAGAAAAGCGGAATGCATCGCTTCGCGCACCGTGTTGTTGCCGCGGAAGGAGAAAGAAATGTTGCTCACGCCGCCGCTCACCCGAGCCCCGCGCAGGTTGGCCTTGATCCAGCGGGTCGCGGCGATGAAGGCGAGCGCGTATTCGTTATGCGCCTCGATCCCGGTGGCGACGGTGAGAATATTGGGGTCGAAAATGATGTCGTTAGGCGGAAAATTCAGCCCCTCAGTGAGGAGGCGGTAGGCGCGCGCGCAAACCTCGATCTTGCGTTCGAAGGTGTCGGCCTGGCCCTGTTCGTCGAACGCCATCACGATCACCGCCGCACCGTAGCGCCTAACGAGTCGCGCCTGGCGGAGGAATTCTTCTTCGCCGGCCTTGAGTGAAATTGAATTGACGACGCCTTTGCCCTGGAGGCAACGCAGCCCGGCCTCGAGCACGTTCCATTTCGAGCTGTCGATCATGATCGGGATGCGCGCGATATCCGGCTCGCTCGCGATCAGGCGCAGGAAACGGGTCATGGCCGCCTCGGAATCGATCATTCCCTCGTCCATGTTGACGTCGAGGATGTTCGCCCCGCCCT
>JAICXG010000119.1 GCA_025980625.1 Chthoniobacterales bacterium | reverse complement strand
TGCGGCGGCTGCCCGTGCGTTCTTGAATCGAACAATTAGCCTACTTACCTGCTGCTTGATTCGGTTTCGCCGAACAGCTCGTAGGAAAGAATACTCAGGCAGTAAATCGCGGCTGTTTCCACTCGCAGGATGATCGGACCCAGTGTGAGCGGCAGGCAGCCGTACGAGCGCGCCAGGGCCAGTTCCGCGGGAGTGAAATCGCCTTCCGGTCCGACGACGATGAGAACGCTCGACGGTCGCGCGCCGGCGTGCACCTGCGCGTAATCGGAGAGAATTTTTTTCAAGTGCATCGCGCCGGGCTGCAGCGAACCGATGAGCCGCAGATCGAATCCGGCGGCAGCAGTCTCGGCGAAGAACTCGTTAGGCGTGCGCGGGAGATGGACCTGCGGGACCCAATTTTGCCCGCATTGCTTGGCCGCTTCGATCGCAACCGTCTGCCACTTCGATTGTTTCTGGGCCGCGCTTTTGGGGTCGAGCTGAACGACGGTGCGGTCGGAGAGAAGCGGAAAAATTTCCGCAGCGCCGATCTCGACCGCTTTCTGCACGATCAGATCCATATTTTTGCCTTTCGGAACCGCCTGCGCGAGGACGATGCGGGCGCGAAGAGGTGACGTGGCGGTTTGTTGGAGAATGCGCAACTGCACGGCGCCGGGTTTCAGCGCGGCGATTTCCGCTGTCGCTTCGCGTCCGCGGCCATCGAAAACGACGAGACGCGCGCCCGGCTGAAGCCGCAGGACGCTCCCGGCATGATGGGCTTCCGATTTCCGAAGCGTGGCCGAAGCCCAATCGTTAGGCGTGAGATAAAAGCGATGCACAGCAAAGCAGAGCGCGATGAATCAGAAAGAGGAGCCCGGAAGGATCAGAATCGCAATGAACCATCCGGCGCGCAATGGGAGCGCCCATCTCCATCCATTTTTTCCGCCTAACGATCAAAGGACTGCTGACCGGTATTCCAGCTGCGCTACGCAGCAGTTTGGCCTAACGAAAAAATTCCTTTGCCCGCTCGAAGAAGCTTTTGCCCAGCGGGCTGTTGTCTTCACCGCAGAGCTCGGCGAATTCTTCCAGTTTCTGGCGCTGTTCGCTGTTTAGATGAGTCGGCACTTCGACCAGCAGACGGGCGTAAAGATCGCCCCGTTCGCGGCCGTTGACCTGCACAACTCCCTTGCTGCGGAGACGAAAGCTTTGTCCGCTCTGCGTCCCGGCGGGCACCTTCAGACTCGCTTTGCCTTCCAGCGTCGGCACCGGCACTTCTCCGCCGAGCGCCGCGGTTGCGAAAGAGATCGGCACTTCGCAGAAGAGATTATCCTCCTCGCGCTGGAAGATTGGGTGCTCCTTGATATGGACAACGATATAAAGATCGCCCTGTCCGCCACCTCGCACGCCCGCTTCGCCGTTCCCGCCGGAGCGAAGACGCGAGCCGTGCGAGATGCCGGCCGGGACCTTGATTTTTATACGGCTGGTTTTTTCCACGCGCCCTTCGCCATGGCAACGCTCGCACGGCCGCTCGATCACTTCGCCGAGCCCGTGACAGTTTGGGCAGGTTTGCGATACCTGAAAAAATCCTCGCGAGCTAACAACTTGACCACGACCGCGACAGGTCGGGCAGGTAACAGCGCGTGAACCGGGGGCGGCGCCGCTGCCGTGGCAGATCTCGCACGCATCGAGCTTGCGCACTTCGATTTCTTTTTCCACGCCGAAGGCCGCTTCCTCGAGCGTGATCTGCATGTCGTAACGCAGGTCGCTTCCGCGCTGGCTGCCGTCCGGTTGAGCCCCGCCGCCGCCAAAGAAGGTTTCAAAAATACCGCCGCCTCCGCCGCCGCCGAAGACTTCGCGGAAGATATCGAATGGATCGTGGAATCCACCAGCGCGACCGCCTCCCTGGGCAAAGGCGGCGTGACCAAAGCGATCGTAGGCCGCGCGTTTCTCACCATCGGAGAGGACGTCATATGCTTCGCCGAGTTCCTTGAATTTCTCTTCGGCGTGCGGGTCGTCGGGATTCTTGTCGGGATGAAATTTGACCGCGAGCTTTCGGTAGGAGCGCTTGATTTCCTCGCCGGAAGCGCTGCGACCGACGTTGAGGACTTCGTAGTAATCGCGTTTGGAAGTCATGAATCGAGGCGGTTCTTACTCCTGCTTCTTGCTTCTGCTCCTTCTTTGTCGAACCACGAATTGAGCAGGAGGTTTGCTAGCCAGCCGTCCTTCCGCGCGAGACGACGACGGTTGAAGGCCGGAGTAAGCGGTCCTTCAACTGGTAACCACGGCGCATTTGCCTAACGACGTGGCCTTCGGGCACTTCGTCGCTCGGTTCATGGGCGATCGCTTCGTGCAGGTTGGGATCGAACTTTTTCCCTTCGGCTTCGACCGGCTGGAGGCCGTTCTCGGCGAGAAAATCGTTCAATTGTTTCAAGACCAGGCTCATTCCGGAGTAAATCGCGGAGTTTTCGCCACCCTCGCCTTTGGCCGCGGAGAGGCCGAGCTCGAAGTTATCGACGATCGCGATCAGCCGCTCGAGCAGCGAGCTATTGGCATACTTGATCGCATCTTCCTTCTCGCGAGCGGCGCGCTTTTTGAAATTGTCGAAATCAGCCTGGCTGCGAAGGGCCAGATCGCGGAAGCGATCGAGATCGGCCTGCAGGCCGGCGGTGGGATCTTCCCCGTCCGCCTCCACGCTGGCGGCGGATGTTTGTTCGTTAGGCGGGTCTTCCGGTCTCTCGTTAGGCGAGGGCTGTTCGTCGGTCACCGGAATCTGGCGGCGTTCCTGTTTCGAAGTCTTCATATTTTTCGCACTACAATTAAAGTGATGTCGTCATGTTGCGGATGGCCGCCGGCGAAATTGCGAACGTCCGCGGTGATGCGGTTGATCACTCCCTGCGCCCCCTCCTTCGCGCTCGCGCGCAGCGATCGGATCATCCGTTCGGGGCCGAATTCATCGCCGTTGGCGTCGAGCGCTTCGGTGACGCCGTCGGTGTAAAGCACCAGGCAATCATCGCGTTCGAGGGGCACGGAAAAATCGCCGGTTATCCTATCGAACACGTCCCCGCTGTCAATGCCCAGGGCCATGCCCGAGGGCTTCAATACCGCGACTTCGCGGGTCGCAGCGCGATACAGCAACGGCGCGTCGTGCCCTCCGCGGGAGAGGGTCACGTGGTCATTCTTGTGATCGAGAATTACGTAAGCCATGCTGATGAACATGTCCTCCTTGATATCGGGATAAAGCTGGCGATTCACCTTTCGTAAAACCTCCGCCGGCGATTGCGCGAGCCGCGCCTCGGCCCGTAATACGCTCCGGCAGATCGCCATGATGAGCGACGCGGGCACGCCTTTGCCCGAGACATCGGCGATGACGACACCGAGCCGTTCCTCATCGACAGTGATGTAATCGAAATAATCGCCGCTCACCTGGCGGGCGGGCAGATTCACGCCTGCGATATCGAAACCCTCGATCGGCGGCGGCTGCGAGGGCAGGAGAATTCGCTGAATGTCACGCGCAATCTGGAGGTCGTGGTCGAGCCGCTTCTTTTCGTTCGCTTCCGAATAAATGATGGCGTTATAGAGAGCAAAAGCGGATTGCTCCGAGATTGATTTGAAGACCACAAAATCGCTCGGGGTAAACGACGCGCTCATCGGTCCATTGGCCAAAGCGAGAACGCCGAGATTTTGCCGGCCGTAAAGCAGTGGCGTAATCATGACCGAAGCGGTGCCATGCGCGGTGTCGCGCAGTTTTGAGAGCTCTGGCGCGTCGGCCAGGTCGCTTAGCAGCACCGCCTCGCCGCTTTTCCAAAGGCGGCCGACGAGCCCTTCATCCATTTCGATTGGATGGGAGCGAAGAAAACTATCGAGCGCGGCCGGGTTCGTCGTGGCCTGTTGCAGAACGCGCTCGGGGACATCGATGAGCGGCGGACAACCGCGGGAAAGAAACGCCGGCATCAACCGCATCCCGCTGCGATCAACGAGATAGAGCGCACCGCCGTGGGCATCGAGAATGCGGACCGAACTTTCGACGATCAGCCGATGCAGATCGTGTGGCCGAATGACATCGCGAAAGGCTTCCCCGAGCCCATGGAGAAAATCGAAAACCAGATTTTCCTCGACCTGAATGGCTTCGTTCGAACGCTCGAGGGCGCGGATGCGCCAACGCGAGCGCTGGTAGGTGAGCAGCCAGCCGAGAAGCGCAGCGACAAGCAGCCCGAAGAGAAGAAAACGCATGGGGCCGAAGCCAGGTTACTTCGCCGGGCTCTCGTGCCGAAGATCTTGTTTCAGATATTCGAGGACATCCTTGAAGCGGGTAATATTTTCCGGCTGCGCTTCGCAGAGGGCTTCGTGTGCCTCAAGCATCGTGGCCGCCTGTTCACGCTTGGCGGTGGCCGCTCCGTCCTGTTCGGTCTTCTCTAAAAGGTCGCAGCGCGGGGCCGAGGCCGCGCCATCGGATTGGATGTCAAAGATCTGATCCAATCCCAAACCGGAGAGCAGTTCCCGGCTGCGTTGGCCGCAGTGAATCACTCGCAGACGACCCTGGCCGAGTTCTTTCAAGCGCAATGCCATTCCCGCCATCGTCCCCATGAAAGTCGAATCCATCATGGCGCACTCTTCCAGATCGAAGACGAACTCGCGATAACCTCTATTCACCATTTCGCGGCCAAACTCTTTTAAGCTGCCACTCTCAAGAAAGCTGCCCCGCCCAGCCACGCGTACCCAGACAACCGGGCCGTTGACGCCTACTTGAATCGAGGACTGCACGACTTACCAAAGGTAAAATTTCGCAGGGTACTGTCAATCTAACCCGGCGCGTTCGCCGATCTAATCGCTAGCTATCAGGGCGAAACCGGCGGATCAACTTCCGATTTCATTCTAATCTGCGGCCTGCGTTCAAGTCGCGCCAGGGCCGCTTCACTCCCAGAGATAAGATCGACTCAGCGCCACAATCCGGCCGCCTACGATCAGCGAAGCACGCCATGCGATCACTCGCCCGTCATCGAAAAAATCGTCGCCAATGATCGCGACCTCGGTGTGATGATGTCCTCGCGCGTGTGCATAACGAACCTCGCGTGCCTGCACCAGGGCATGCAGTTTCTCCTGCCGATATTCCAGTCGCAGACGCACGTCTGTGTCCCGTGTGGCGCGCCAATAAAAGTCGAAATACGTGCCGTAAAGCATGTGCTGATCGAGCGAGGTAATCGCCCCGAAGAGGCGGTAATTGCGTTCGAAAGCGACCGCGGCATTCGTTTGCGTGGTGAGCCGAGGCGGGACCGGATCGAGAAAATACTCCTCAATTTTGCGGAACTGGAAAGCGCGATCCAAAGCGATCGGGGGAGGCTTTGGGTTGACCACCTGGTAGGGTCGCGGCTGAGTCGTGGCACAGCCCGCAAGCGCGAGGCAAAAAAGAAGAAGCACGTTTTTCACGACGCGAGCATGAAACGGGAGCCGGGCCTCGGTGTCAATCCACCTCAACCTCCGGCTCATAATCCTGCTCTTGCTCTCCCTGCGAGCAGGATGACGCGCAGAAACCAAAGCGTGTGACGTTCGCGCGCCGCCTCGGCCTTGAGTAAATGTCCCTTGTGATCCCGGTCCGATACGAGCGCGGCGTTTTTCTGCCTAACGACAACATCTGGCTCGACCCGTGGGACGCGAAACCGTTCGCTTTCGTTTCCCACGCGCACAGCGATCACATCGCGCCCCACGAGGAAATCATCGTCTCGGAGGGCACCGCGCGTTTGATGCAGGCGCGGATGCCCGGCCGGCGGCGCGAACACGTCCTTGCCTTTGGCCAATCAACCGATGTGCGCAGTTTGCGTGTCACGCTCTTCCCGGCCGGCCACATCTTTGGCTCGGCTCAATTCTTCCTCGAAACGGAAGCGGGCAGCCTGCTCTATAGCGGCGACTTCAAACTGCGCCCGGGTCGTTCCGCCGAGCCCGCGGAGTGGACGAAGGCCGAGACTCTCATCATGGAAACGACTTTTGGCCGGCCGCGTTATCGCTTCCCGCCCACCGAACTCGTGGTGCAACAGATCGTCGCCTTCTGCCGCGAAGCGCTCGAAGAAGGCGCGACGCCCATCCTCCTGGGATACTCGTTAGGCAAGGCCCAGGAAATTCTCTGCTCGCTGAGCGATGCCGATCTGCGTCCGATGCTTCACGGCTCGGTTTACCAGATGACGCGGATCTACGAGCAGTTTGGGCAATCGTTCTGCGAATACGAGCGTTACAACCCAAACGCCACCGCCGGCAAAGTGCTGATCTGTCCGCCGAGTGTGAATCGTTCCCGCATGATCCAACGCCTAACGAACAGAAGAGTGGCGATGATCAGTGGCTGGGCGGTCGAGCCGAACGCGATCTACCGCTATCAGGTCGACGCCGCTTTCCCGCTCTCCGATCATGCCGATTACTCCGACCTGATGCGCTACGTCGAGCTGGTCCAGCCGCAGCGTGTTCTCACGCTGCATGGTTTTGCCGCCGATTTCGCGCG
The DNA here is from genome assembly GCA_025980625.1 of Chthoniobacterales bacterium. Classification (GTDB taxonomy): domain Bacteria; phylum Verrucomicrobiota; class Verrucomicrobiia; order Chthoniobacterales; family UBA10450; genus JAICXG01. The sequence goes on along the minus strand of JAICXG010000119.1, from coordinate 1,982 downwards.
CGACCTGGGCGACCGCGGCATCGAAGCGTGGCCCCTCACGACCGAGAACCAGATGGAGCTGAGTTTGCCGGCAACATCTTCCCTGCCGACGCGCAGGCCGGCGACGATGCAACCAAACCGGCCTAACGAATCGTCCGAGTTTAGGACTTTCGCGGAGCTCGGCGAACGAATTGCGGCCACGCCCGCGAAGCTCGAAAAGATTGGCTTGCTTGCCGACTATCTCCGCTCCCTCGCTCCCGGAGCGCTCCGGATTGCGGCCGTCTTCTTCACCGGAAAACCGTTCGCGCAAAACGACCAGCGCACGGTGCAAACCGGCTGGGCGATTATCTTTCGCGCACTCCTCGGTGCGAGCCGCCGGAGCGATGCCGAGCTGCACCGGATTGCCGCGAGCCACGGCGACGCGAGCAAAACAACCTTCGAAATGCTGGAAGGGCGGACTGCGCCCGAACCGTTCTCGTTAGGCGAAGCCTACGAACTTTTTGAGACACTCCACCGAACACGCGGTCCGGCCGGCAAGACGGAGCTTCTTCAGGCGCGCTTCACTCGGCTTTCGCCACTCGAAGCGCAGTACCTCGTGAAGATCCTGAGCGGCGACCTGCGGATCGGTCTGCGCGAAGGATTGGTCGAAGAAGCGATCGGCCGCGCCTTCAATCTCGCGATCGACGAGGTGAAAGAAGCCCACATGTTGTTAGGCGACATCGGCAAGACTGCGCTCCTCGCCGCGCGCGGCGAACTCGACCGCGCGGAGCTGACGCTTTTCCGCCCCATTAAAGTGATGCTCGCCAGCCCTGAGCCCAGCGCCGAAGCGATCTGGGCCCGCTTCGTCGCACCGCAGCCTAACGACCCAGGCCTGCAAAATGAAGTCGATGAATCCGGTCGCGCCAACGAACAGCGCAACCACTACCCCGTCGTCTTCGTCGAAGACAAGTTCGATGGCATCCGCGCCCAGCTCCATCGAGGTGGCGATCGCGTCGAGCTTTTCTCGCGCGACCTGCGGCGAGTCACAGAGCAATTCGCGGAGCTGGCGGAGAAGGCGCGAGATTTTGCCGTCGATGTGATTCTCGATGGCGAAATCATGGCCTTCGAAGACGGAAGGAAGCTGACCTTTTTCGACCTGCAAAGGCGGCTCGGACGCAAGAGCGAGAGCGCGGACCTCTTCGACGCACCGTCGGCGGACGTGCCGGTCGTGTTCGTTGTCTTCGATCTGCTCTGGCTCGACGGTCGCTCGCTCCTCAAGGTGCCGCTGCGCGAACGGCGCGAGCTGCTCGGCGGTCTAACGCTGCCCGAACGTTTTCTGCACGCCGAAGTTGCGCCGGCGCAATCTGCGGAGGAAATCGAGGCCGCCTATCAGATGGCACGGCGTCGTTTCAATGAAGGCTTGATGGTCAAAGACCCGCAAAGCCACTACAGACCGGGGCGGCGCGGGCTCTCCTGGTTCAAGTTGAAGAAGGAACTCGCGACTCTCGATGTCGTCGTCGTCGCAGCCGAGCTGGGGCACGGCAAACGCAATCATGTCCTGAGCGATTATACCTTTGCAGTGCGTGATGAAGCGAGCGGCGAGTTGCTCCCGATCGGCAAAGCCTACAGCGGTCTGACCGATGTCGAGATTGCCGAGTTAACGGAGCATTTTCGAAAAAACGCGACCAACGATCGCGGTCGTTATCTCAAAGTGAAGCCCGACATCGTGCTCGAAGTCGCATTCAATTCGATTCAGCCGAGCAACCGCCACGCGAGCGGGCTGGCGCTGCGGTTTCCGCGGATCAAAGCAATCCGCCGCGACAAAACCGTCGACGCAATCGACACCCTCGCCTACGCGCGGAAACTGGCCGAGGAGAGCCGTTCGGCGTAGGGCCGGTATTCGAATCGCTCACCGCAATTGCAGCTGGGGCGCTTCTCACATGTCGCGCCGCATGAGAAAAACTAGTTTTCGGCTGACCACCGCATTTTTTGACCGGCTGCTGACCGGTAGATCAAAAAAGTTC
>JAICXG010000199.1 GCA_025980625.1 Chthoniobacterales bacterium | reverse complement strand
GAGGGCGGAGACCGCCTCGCACTGCATGAGCTGGGCCCCGCGCGCGATCGCGGCATCGAAAAGTATCTGATCGAAGCTGCTGCGGAGAACCGACCAGGTCGAATTCGGGATCAGAGCGTCGGTTTCCGGACAGCGTTGTTTTACTTCCACCCAGAAGGAAGTTCCATGAGGGTTGTAAACGTTCACCCCATGCTTGATCGGGTAATTCTGTGCGACCAACTCCGTCTGCAACTGGAGTTTGCGAACTGAGTTTCCGCATTCGCCACTGAGCGATTCACCGATGTGAAAACGAGGAAAAGACTGGCGCTCAACAATAATCGGCTTGATGCCCTGTTGAATGAGATAAAGCGCGGTGGCTGCCCCGCCGGGACCGCCGCCGATGATGATGACCTGATGTTTTTTCATGAAAAATTGAAAAGCGAGAAACGGGCCCAGTGGCTGACCGGACCCACCGGCAGGGCGCGCCGCGCTGTGATGATGACGCTCTTATCCTATGTTAACCAGATGTCATTCGTCAACCACTTCCGTCGCGAGCTTGCCGCGCTCGATCATTCATTGACCAGGCGCGGGATTTGCGATAAAACGGGCGAAACCAAAGCGCGAACGGCGCGGCGGAGGGTTGCGGAGTGTTGGGACGGTGCGTTGCGATCGCAAGACAGTCCGCGCGCTCCGACTTCTCATTTCCAAAGATCATGGCGTATCTCCTGCATCAACTGTTGACCGAAACCGGCCGGCGAGCACCGGAAGCGGAGGCGGTTCGTCTGCTCGACCGAGCGATCACCTACCGCGAGCTTGATCACCTCAGCAATCAGATTGCGCATCTCTTGATTGCAAACGGGATCGCCCGCGGCGATCGCGTTGGCCTTTACCTCCACAAGTCGCCGGAGGCGATTGCGGCGATTTTCGGGGTCATGAAAAGCGGCGCCTGTTACGTCCCGGTTGATGCCAACGCTCCTGGGATGCGGTTACAGGAGATTGGGCGCCAATGCTCTTTTCGTGCGTTGATCACAAGCAACGTTCTCTATCAGAAGCTGGACGAATCTTTTCACAGCGATTGCCCGATGAACGCCCTCCTGTTCGTCGACGAAGCGCCGAGCAGATCGCTGCCGGTCTCCGTCTTTACGTTTACCGAACATTTGCCGCAACAGTCAGCCAATGAGCCACGCGTCCCCGCGATCGATCACGATCTCGCCTACATTCTCTTTACCTCCGGCTCTACCGGGGTGCCGAAAGGAGTAATGCTCTCGCATCTGAACGCGCTTACCTTTGTGAACTGGGCCTGCGAGACTTTCGCCGTCACCGCGCGGGATCGTCTTTCGCAACATGCGCCGTTCAACTTCGACCTCTCAGTTTTCGACATTTTCGTCGCGGCAAAGGCGGGCGCGGCGCTCTCGCTTGTCCCGGAGGGCCTGTCGGTCTTCCCACTGCAGCTTTCCCAGTTCATTCAAGATCAGAAGATCACGATCTGGTATTCGGTGCCGATGGTGCTGACGCTGCTCCATCAGCGCGGCAGATTGGAGGAACGCGATCTCTCCTCGCTGCGCTGGGTTCTTTTCGCCGGCGAAGTCTTTCCAACCAAACATTTGCGCGCGCTGATGGAAAAACTGCCCGGCAAACGCTATGCGAATCTCTACGGGCCGACCGAGACGAACGTCTGTGCCTGGTATGAGGTCGACGCGCCACTCGCGCCGGAAGAGATGGCGCCCATTCCGATCGGGAAAGCTTGCGCGAATACCGATCTGATCCCGATCAACACGAAAGGCGAGCGCGTTCTCGGTCCAGGCGAAGAAGGTCTGCTCTACGCCCGCGGGTCTACCGTGATGCAAGGCTACTACGGGCGACCAGAAGCCACTGCCGCGTCATTCATGTCGCATCCATTCGCCGCCGGTCGGGAGGAAAAACTCTACTGCACCGGCGATTGGGTCACGATCGACGAGAAAGGCAACTATCTTTTCGTCGGCCGGAAGGATCACATGATCAAAACCCGCGGCTATCGGGTGGAATTGGGCGAAATCGAGGCGGTCATAGTCTCGCACCCGGCGGTGGACGAAGCGGTGGCTGTTCCCGTTCCCGATGAAGCAATTGGCAACACCATCCATGCAGTCGTGACCCTTGCGGACAGTAAATCGCTCGAGGTCGCGAGATTGAAGCAGCATTGCGCTGAAAAGCTTCCGGCCTACATGGTGCCGGAGAAGATTCAATTCAGAGATTCGCTCCCGCGAACCGACAATGGCAAGATCGATCGCCGCCGGCTCCAAAGTGAACTGACTCCTGGTAAGTGACAGAGGTTACGTTTGGGGCCGCGGCGCAAGCAGCGTCTGCGCACGTGCCAAATCTTCGGGAATGCCGATGTCGATGAAGATCCCGCGCGATACCATTCCATAAATGGGTCGGCCCAGCAGCCGCGGAAAAACCTCGCGCTCGAGCGAGATCGCCCTGTCCGCCGGGAGTTGCGCGACGATCTCTTTTTGCAGGAGGTAGACCCCGGCGTTAATCAGGCCGGAGCCGGTACGAGCTCGCTTCTCGACAAATTCCGTTATCCTGTTTTCGTCATCGATTGTGACACTTCCGTAGCGGCTCACATCGGAGACGGCTTGCAAGATTATCACGAGCTCCGCGTTGCGCTCTACCTGGAGCGCCCGGGCTTCGCTCAAGCTCCATTCTACATAGCTGTCGCCGTTCACCACCACGACCGGATCGCTCAGGAATTTTTCGGCCAGCTTGACCGCGCCTCCGGTCCCGAGCGGTTCGTCTTCTCGCGAATACTCGATGCTGAGCCCGAGATCAGCACCACTCTGGAAGTATTGCTCAATCTGCTCCGCGCGATAACCCGTGCCCAGGATCACCTTGCGAATTCCCTGCTCATGCAACTGCCGCAGGATTAGCTCGAGAAAAGGCCTGTCAGCGACCGGCGCCATCGATTTCGGGCGATCGCTCAATACCGATCGGAGCCGTGTTCCGAGCCCGCCGCAGAGGACGAACGCGCAGATGTTGGCGGTCGTTTCGCTCATGTTGGAGGTGCACTTAACAGCGGCTCGATCGCGTTCGCAAAAAGGACGAATCCGGAGTATCTTGCCGTCCGAACTTATGGATGAGTTGGTGATAGAAGATTTACACGTCGCGATCGGGGAGCAGGAGATCATACGCGGGTTGAGCCTTGCTGTTCCGAAGGGCGAAGTGCACGCCATCATGGGCCCGAATGGCTCCGGCAAAAGCACGCTCGCCAAGGTGCTGGCCGGACATCCCGATTACATCGTGACCTCCGGCTCGGTCACAATCGATGGCGAGAACCTGCTCGAGCTCGAGCCGGACGAGCGTGCGCGCAGAGGCCTTTTCATGGCATTCCAATACCCGAGCGAGATTCCCGGCGTCACGATCGCCAATTTCCTCCGCGCTGCGATCCAGGCGCGGCTGCCGCAGGGGGAAGAGCTGGAGGCGACCGACTACTACGCGAAGCTTTACGAGAAAATGGACGCGCTTGAGATTCCGCGTGCCTTCACCTCACGCTCTGTCAACGAGGGCTTCTCGGGCGGCGAGAAGAAACGGTGCGAGATTTTGCAAATGGCGATGCTCGACCCGAGCTACGCGATTTTGGACGAGACCGACAGCGGCCTCGATATCGATGCATTGAAGATCGTTGCTCACGGAGTGAACACGCTGCGTGGTCCGGATCGCGGGATTCTTTTGATCACCCATTATCAGCGCCTTTTGAACTATATCGTGCCCGACCAGGTGCATGTGATGGTGCGTGGCCGGATTGAATTGAGCGGGGACAAGGATCTCGCCCTCCAACTTGAGGAAAAAGGCTACGACTGGGTGAAAGAGGAGGCTGCGGAACCCGCGCTCACTTAGAGGAGGAGAAGAAGATGGTTACAGCAAACAAGACTCTCGATATCGAACGCAACATCGGGGATTTCTTTTATCCCGAGACGCACACTCACGACGCCGGGATCGGCCTGAGCGACAAAACCATTCACTACATCTCGGATGTAAAACAGGACCCGGATTGGGTGCGCGAATTTCGCCTCAACGCGCTGCGCACCTTCCTGAGCAAGCCGTTGCCGACTCATTGGGCGAGTAAGGATCTTGAAGCAATCAACTTCGACAAGATTCGTTATTATCTCAGCGGCGGCGTGCAGCCGAAGCGCAATTGGGAAGAGGTGCCTGAGGATGTGAAGCGCACCTTCGAGCGGCTCGGCATTCCAGAGCAGGAACGCAAATTCCTTGCCGGAGTCGAAGCGCAATTCGACAGCGAAGCGGTTTACTCAAACATCAAGAAAGCTGTCGGTGAACAGGGTGTGATCTTCGTCGGCAGCGCCGAAGGTTTGAAGCATCATCCGGAAATCTTTCGCAAATGGTTCGGCAAAGTCATTCCGACCGGCGACAACAAATTCAGCGCCCTGAACAGCGCCGTCTTCAGCGGCGGCTCATTCATCTACGTCCCGCCAGGAGTAAAAGTGAAGCACCCGCTGCAAGCTTACTTTCGGATCAACGCCGAAAATTTCGGCCAATTCGAGCGCACCCTTATCATCGCCGACGAAGGGTCCGAGGTCACGTACATGGAAGGTTGCACGGCGCCGAAGTTCAACACCGCCACATTGCACAGCGCGGTCGTGGAGCTGGTCGCGCTCAAGGGCGCCAAAATCCAGTACATCACGGTGCAAAACTGGTCGAATAACGTCTTCAACCTCGTGACCAAGCGCGGCCTCGCCCACGAAAACGCCGAGGTGAAATGGATCGACTGCAACATTGGCTCACGCCTGACGATGAAATATCCCGGCGTGGTCATGAAAGGCCGCAAAGCGCGCGGCGAAGTGATCTCGATCGCGCTCGCCGGCGACGGTCAGCATCAGGATACTGGCGCGAAAATGGTTCACGCGGCGGATGAAACCACGAGCAACATCATCTCCAAGAGCATTTCGATCGGTACCGGCCGCGCCACTTACCGCGGATTGGTCCACGTCCCGAAGCATCTCAAGCATTGCAAGAACAACACCGAGTGCGACGCCCTCCTCATCAACGCCAGTAGCCGCACCGACACCTATCCTGCGATCACCGTCCGCGGGACGGGTAACGCGGTGCAACACGAAGCGAGCGTCAGCCAGGTGAGCGCCGAGCAGATCTTCTACATGCAACAGCGCGGCCTGAGCGAAGCGCAGGCAATGAGTTTGAGCGTCAACGGCTTCGTCAACGATCTCGTTAGGCAATT
>JAICXG010000104.1 GCA_025980625.1 Chthoniobacterales bacterium | reverse complement strand
GTTAGGCTTTTTCGCCTGGAGCAAATGGATCGCGTTGCTCGCAGTAATCGGGATCGTCTATGCCGCCGCGGTCGCGCTCCGGCAGAAGGATCTCAAGTTCGTCATCGGCTACTCGAGCGTCAGCCACATGGGTTTTGTGCTGCTCGGGCTGGCGGCCGGCAACTTGCTCGGCGTTTCCGGCGCGGTCCTGCAAATGTTTTCCCACGGAGTCATCGGCGCACTCCTCTTCGCTCTCGCCGGTGCAATCTATTACCGGACGCATACGCGCTATCTCGACGATCTTTCGCGGATGCATCTGGCGCGCGCGATGCCCTTTCTTGCCTTCGCGTTCGTGGTTGCCTCGGCCGCTTCCATGGGCATTCCCGGGTTCAGCGGTTTTGCCGCCGAGGTCACAATCCTGATCGGCGTCTGGAAAATTTTTCCGGTCGCGGTTTGGATCACCGGGATTGGGATGGTGCTGGTGGCGGCCTTCACGTTACGAGCCTTGAAGCAAACATTTTTCGGCGAGGGCCGGCGCTCTCTGCCGGCCCAGGAGAGCGACTTGCCTAACGAGTCTGCCACCCTCGCGGAAAAGCTCGGCGCCAGTCTTCTCATCTTTGCCACGTTGATCGCCGGCCTCGATCCGAAGCTCCTCCTGGATCGGATCATGCCGGCGGTCGAGACGATGCGCTTTCTGCAACGATGAATTACCTCGAACTGCTTCAGCTCGCCGCGCCGGAAGCGATCGTCGTCGTCGCCGCGCTCTTGGTTCTGACGATGGGCCTCTTCGCCGGTCGCAAGGCAGCCGGCGTCTCGGTCGCCGTAAGCTCGCAGCAAATCTCGGGCGCCGGTTTCCCGGCCACGTCTGCAGCCGACGCCGGTGCGCTTCTCGCCGCGCTCGGCCTCGCGATTGCCGCCGCGGCCGTCGTCAGGCTGCCGATCCACAGTGATCTTTTCCACGGCATGCTCGTGATCTCGCCGCTGAATTCCCTCTTCAAAATCATTGTCCTTGCGCTCGCCTTCTTCACCATCATCCTGGCGCGGAGCGAGCGCGCTTTTTTTAACAAGGCGGAATATTTCGCCATCATCCTGCTCGCCACCGTCGGGCTCATGCTCCTCGTCGAGAGCGAAGAGCTGCTCATGATCTTCATCGGGCTCGAATTGACCGGCTTGTCGCTTTACATCCTGACCGGCTTCGAGAAAGCGCGCCGCACTTCGGCGGAAGCGGCCCTGAAGTATTTCCTTTTCGGCAGCATGGCGAGCGCATTCACGCTTTTTGGATTAAGTCTGATTTATGGCATCGCGGGCACGACATCGCTGGCCGCGATCGCCGCTCGCCTAGCGAGTATAACAATCGAGCCGTTGCTCCTCGCCGGGATTGTCATGACGCTGATCGGCTTTGCCTTCAAGATCGCGGCCGCGCCCTTCCATCTCTGGGCGCCAGATGCTTATCAGGGCGCGCCGGTCTCGAGCGCCGCTTTCATCGCTTCCGGGTCGAAGGTGGCGTCGTTCGTCGTGCTCGGGAAAATTCTGCTCACAGCCTTCGCCGGGCTGCACGGGGACGCTGGCTGGCACGCGATGGCGGCGGGCTGGACGCCAATTATCGCCGTTCTCTCGGCGCTCTCAATTCTAATCGGAAATCTGGCGGCGCTGGCGCAGAAAAACGTGCGCCGGCTGCTCGCTTACTCAGCCGTCGCGCACGCCGGCTACACGTTGCTCGGCCTGATTGCCGGGGGGCGCAGCGGTTTTTCGGCCACGCTCTTCTACACGACACTTTACGCGGTGACATTGCTCGGCGCTTTTGGAGTTGTTTTACTCGTTAGGCGCGAAACCGGCGGCGATGATCTCGCAAACTTCAGAGGTTTGTCGGCGCGCGCGCCGCTCCTCGCCGGCTCCATGGCTGTCTTCCTCCTCTCGCTTGCCGGGCTCCCGCCACTCGCCGGGTTCTTCGGGAAGTTTTATCTTTTCAGCGCGGCGGTGAATGCCGGAACGCGGCACGATCTCCTCTGGCTTGTTGTGCTCGCGCTCTTTGGCAGTCTCATCTCGCTTTATTATTATCTCATTGTCCTGAAGGCGACCTTCGTCGACCGCGCCGACGCCTCGGGCGTCACTTTCCACGCCGACTTTCTCTCGCGCCTGACGATTGCATTCCTGGCCGCGGCCGTGCTTTTCTTCGGCATCGTTCCCGGCAGTTTGCTCGACCGGATTCTGCTTTCGTTCTGATCCAGCATCGACAAAGGCTTGACGCGCGGGGAGGCGATCGTCAAAACAGTCAGGCTATGAAAACGCTCAAGATTGCAGTCGTAACTTTCTCGGCCGCGATGACCGCGGCCGTCTTCATTATTCCTATCTCGGCCCAGGAAGCCACGCCCGCTCCATCCGCGGCGCCGACTTCCGCTTCACCCGCGGCGAGCCAGCCTAACGAGGCCGAGATGATGAAACAGATGATGGAGATGGGGAAACTGAACGAGAACCACAAGCTCCTCAGCAGCCTCGACGGCACGTGGAATTACACGGTTAAGTTCTGGATGAATGGCGACCCGAATTCCAAGCCGCAGATCTCGAAGGGCACAGCCACCCGCGAATCGATTTTTGGCGGCCGCTATGTCCTGATGCAGGTGCAAGGCAAGATGCAGATGCCGGGCGCGGACGGGAAAATGCAGAGCTTTACCTTTCGCGGCCGCGGCACCGAGGGCTACGACAATGCGAAGCAAAAATTTGTCAGCACCTGGCTCGACAACATGGGCACCGGCATCATGATGGCGGAAGGCACCTATGATCCGGCGACAAAAACTTTCACCTACACTGGGGAAATGCAGCCGCTCCCCGGCCAGACCCAGCAGGTCAAGGAGACCGTGTCGGTTCCGGACAAGGAGCACATGAAGCTCGACTGGTATGAAAATCGCGGCGGCCAGGAAGTGAAAACGATGGAAATCGATTACACCCGGAAAAAGTGATGCGCCGCTCACTCGCCAACCCGATCTCCTCGCGATGAAAATCTCACGGCGCAAATTCGCACAATTGTTAGGCGCGGGCGCGGCCGCGGCGGTCGCGCGGCCCGCGGTCACGTTTGCCAAATCGGCGACGATCGATTCCACCGACGGCCTGGTCTCGAGCGCGACCGTTCGCCTGAGCTCGAACGAAAATCCCTACGGCCCTTGCCGCAAAGCGCTCGCCGCGATGGATCACGCCTTCGGGCTCTCTTGTCGTTATCCCGACAAACACGCCGATGCGCTCGTCGCCGCGCTGGCGGAACTGAACGGAGTCGAGCGCAGCCGCATCCTTCTCGGAGATGGTTCCGGCGAGATCCTTAAACTCGCCGCCGATGTCTTCACCGGGCCGCAGACGAAGGAGAAGGGAGGTGGCCGGCTGATCGTCGCCGATCCTACCTTCGAGGCGATTCTGCATCACGCACAGCTCGGCGGCGCCGAAGTCGTGAAGGTGCCGCTGACTTCGAGTTGGGCGCACGATCTGGCGAAGATGAGCGCGGCGGCGAAGGGCGGTCTGGTTTACATTTGCAACCCGAATAACCCGACCGCGAGCATTACGCGGAAGGACGAGGTGCGCGATTTCATTCGCCAGCTGCCTAACGACACCATGGTGCTGGTGGACGAGGCTTATTACCATTACGCCGACACTCCCGAGTACGAGAGCGTGATCCCGCTCGTCGCCGATCACCCCAACCTCATCGTCGCCCGCACCTTTTCGAAGATCTACGGGATGGCGGGATTGCGTTGCGGCTATTGCGTGGCGCAACCTGCGACGATCGAGCGGCTGCGGGCGCGCCAATCCTGGGACAGCATCAACATCATGGCGATCGCGGCCGCCCGGGCGAGTCTCGCCGATCCCGCGCAAGTCACAAACGGCCGCCGGCTCAACGCCGACACGCGGACGTTCACCATCACTGAGCTGGGGAAGATGGGATTCAAGTCGATTCCCTCGCAGGCAAACTTCGTCATGTTCGACGCGCAACGCCCGGTAGTGCCGCTGATCGCATCGCTGAAGAGTCGGCAAATCGAGGTCGGCCGTTTATTTCCCGCAATGCCGAACCACCTTCGCCTAACGATCGGCAAGAGATCTGAGATGGAAACATTCCTCGCTGCCTTTCGCGAGGTCACGACGGCAAGCGCGACCTAAAAGAAAAGCGATGAAGCGGTGTTGCGTCTTTATCGCCGGAATGGTGATGGCCGTGATTCTCGCGCACAAAAGCTCGGGTGAAACTGCCAAGCTCGAGATCACCAGCACAGCCTTCAAAGCCGGCGCGACAATTCCGGAGCAGTTCAGTTGCAAGGGGGCGAACTACCATCCTCCGCTCGCGTTCGAAGGAGTGCCGGCCAAGGCCGTAAGTCTGGCGCTGATCGTGGACGATCCCGACGCGCCGGGCGGGACATTTACGCATTGGCTGGTCTGGAACATTGATGCGAAGACGAAACAAATTGCCCAATCCAGCGTTCCCTCGGGCGCAATGCAGGGCAAGAACGATTTCGGCAAGGCTGGTTACGGCGGCCCCTGTCCGCCCTCCGGCGTGCATCGCTATTGCTTTCGTCTCTTCGCGCTCGACCGGAAGCTCGATTTGCGCAGCGGCGCGAAACGCGCGGCGGTTGATCGCGCACTCGCCGGACACATTCTTGCGAACGGCACATTGATGGGTCGCTTCGGTCGTTAGGCAGACGCGCAGGTTCAGGACTGTTTGCTCTTCCTCAGCGCCGCTTCGAGTGCCGGCCAGACGTTCGCCGCAAGGACGCTCTGTCCGCGAGCGTTCGGATGGATCAGGTCGGGTAGATTCAGGCTCGGATTGCCGATTACGCGCTCGAGAAGGAACGGCACCAGCTCGGCGTGATTGCGCCGCGCCAGCTCGACGTAGAGGGCGCCAAATGCCGTCAGGTAATCCTCCTGCGAGTAGTTCGGCAATTGCATCCCGGCGATAACAATTTGCACCGTCGGGTAACGAGCGCGCGTCTGGTCGATGATGCGTTGCAGATTCGCCTCGATCTGCGCCACCGGAATCCCGCGAAAAGCATCGTTGATCCCGAGCTCGATGAGCAACACGTCGATGTGATGGTTATGAAGCAGGTTCGGCAACCGGCGCACCGCGCCCGCCGTCGTGTCCCCGCTTACCCCGGCATTAATGATGTGGACGCGTTCGCCCGCCGCGGCCGCCTTTTCCGCCAGCAGCGCCGGGTAAGCATCGGCACGGCTCAATCCGTAACCGGCCGAAAGGCTGTCGCCGAGCACAAGCACGGTGCGAGTTCCAACCTGTCGCGAGGACGCGTTGCGCTGGTGCGGCTTGGCGAGAACGCTGGTCGTGGTCAGACCAATGAGAAGAAAAGAAACGAGGGAATGCATGAGCCGTTCTTGGACTGTCTCAAGCCCGGTCTTGTTCATTCGCTTGCCTCCGCTTTCGGCGCGTTCTAAGAATAAGCCGGCGCTGCGCCTCCGCGGCTCTCAACCTCAACTCCAAACTCACAGTTTTTTTTATGGCAACTTTTGGCATCAACGGCTTCGGCCGCATCGGGCGCAACGTCCTCCGCGCCATGAACCAGGACCAGGTCGCGCGGGTTCAGGCGATCAACGATCTCACCGACACCCACACTCTCGCGCATCTGCTCAAGTGGGATTCAGTCCACGGGAAATTCGACGGCGAGATCGGCTCCGACCAGGAGAACATCGTCGTGCGCGGCCATAAGATTAAAGTTTTGAAGGAACGCGACCCGGCGAAGCTGCCGTGGAAGCATCTGAACGTCGATGTGGTGCTCGAATCAACCGGCTTTTTCACCAGCCGCGACAAAGCCGAACTGCATCTCGCCGCCGGCGCGAAGAAAGTGTTGATCAGCGCGCCGGCGAAAAATCCGGACGCAACGATCTGCATCGGGATTAACGACAACATCTACGACCCGGCGAAGCACACCATCATCTCGAATGCGAGCTGCACGACCAATTGCCTCGCTCCGCTCGCGCGCGTGCTGCACGAAAATTTCACGATCGTGAACGGCTTTATGAGCACGATCCACAGTTACACCAACGACCAGCGGATCCTCGATTTGCCGCACGAAGATTTGCGGCGCGCGCGGGCGGCGGCGCTCAGCATCATCCCATCGAGCACCGGCGCGGCGAAAGCGATCGGCGAAGTGTTACCCGAGTTGAAAGGCAAGCTGAACGGCGGCGCCTTTCGCGTTCCGACACCGGATGGTTCTGTGACCGATTTCACCGCCATCCTCGAGAAAGAAGCGAACGTCGAGTCGATCAACAACGCCTTTCGCAAAGCGGTGAGCGATCCGAGTTACAAGGGTGTGGTCGAGTTCAGCGACGAACCGCTCGTCTCGCAGGATATCGTTGGCAACCCGCACTCCTGTATTTTCGATAGCAAACTCACGATGATGCACGGAGGGAAATTCGTGAAGGTAGTCGGGTGGTATGACAACGAGTGGGGCTACAGCAATCGCTGCGTCGAGATGCTGGAGATGATCTCGTAAAAACTCGTGCTCGTGCTCGTAATCGAAACTAAACGACGCAAAATCGAGCACGATTACGAGTAAGATATATGAAACCCCTGTTCGATCACGAAAAGCTGGACGTGTACCAGGAAGCAATCGCTTTCTGCGGCTGGGTGGGTGGATTTCTCGATAAAATTTCCGGCAAAACTGCGGCCAGGGATCAACTGGATCGCGCTTCGACCAGCATTCCCCTGAATATCGCCGAAAGGAACGGCAAGTTCTCGGCCCGGGATCGAGCACGATTCATTGAGATAGCGAGAGGCTCGGCCCTCGAATGCGCAGCTTCGCTCGATGTGCTTGTGGCACGGCGATTCACCACTATGGAAGATGTGCGCGCAGCGAAAGAGCACCTCGTCAGGCTGGTCCAGATGTTAGTCGGAATGCTGCGGCGGTTTTCGGAACGGGCTGATGTGCTGCGTGAGGATGAAGGGAGCTTTGGAATCGAGCACGAGCACGATTACGAGCAGGAGCACGACCAGTAACCATGCCCAAACTGACCCTGCGAGATCTCGATGTACGCGGGAAACGCGTTCTCGTGCGCGTCGATTTCAATGTTCCGACGGAAGAGCGGGACGGCGCGACAATCATCACCGACGACACCCGAATCCGGGAAACGCTGCCGACGATCAATTATCTCCGCGCCCAGGGTGCGAAGACTGTTCTCATGTCGCATCTTGGCCGGCCGAAAGGGAAGCCGGTCGAGAAATATTCGCTTCGCCCCGTCGGGCTCGTCTTGCATGACCTGATCGCGCACCCGGTCGCCTTCAGCCATGATTGCATCGGCGCAGACGCGGAGAAGATCGTGTCGGAGATGTGCGACGGTGATGTCACTCTGCTCGAGAACGTCCGCTTTTACGCCGGTGAAGAAGCTAACGATCCGCAATTTGCTGAGTCGCTCGCGAAACTCAGCGACGGGCTTTTTGTCAACGACGCTTTCGGCGCCGCGCACCGCGCGCACGCTTCCACCGTCGGGGTGACGAAGTTCGTCAGGCAGGCGGCAATGGGTTTCCTGATGGAAAAGGAACTCAAGTACCTGAAGGAAGAATTGGCGAATCCGGCGCGTCCTTTTCTTGTTATACTTGGCGGCGCGAAGGTCTCGGACAAGATCGGCGTGATCAAGGCGCTGCTCGATAAAGCCGACACCATCCTGATCTGCGGTGCGATGGCCAACACTTTCCTTGAGGCCCAGGGCATGTACATGGCCGAGAGCCGGGTCGAGCGGGATAAACTCGACCTCGCGCGCGAACTCATGCAGTTGGCCAAAGAAAAGAATGTCCGCCTCATCCTGCCGATCGATTTGTTAGGCGCGGAGGAAATCCAGCCCGGCGCGGTGACCCGGCAGAGCGGCCGTCTCGGCCCGGACTATGATGTTCCCGGCGGCTGGCAGGCGGTCGATATCGGACCGGAAACGATCACGCTTTTCCGAGACGAAATCGCGCACGCCAAGACGATCCTCTGGAATGGCCCGCCCGGGATTTTTGAGATCCGGGAATTTTCCGCCGGCACCGAAGCGATCGCGGAAGCGCTCGCCGAATCGAATGCAACGACCATCATCGGCGGAGGTGATTCCGTCACGGCCGTGAAGCAAGCCGGCCTCGCCGACAACATGACCTTTATTTCGACTGGCGGCGGCGCTTCGCTCAAACTGATCGAAGGCAAGGAGCTGCCGGGCGTCGCCGCTTTGACGGAGAAAAACTAGACGGGATTTACAGGATTAACCGGATGGAAGAGTTTCCACTCCACCTCTTCCGTATTCTGTCGATCCTGCTAATCCTGTCTTATTTTCATGCGCAAAAAAATCATCGCCGCGAACTGGAAAATGCACATGACTCAGAGCGAGTCGGAGGCATTCATCACTACGTTCCTGCGGGAAATCGGCGATCTCGATGAGATTGAAATCGTCATCCTGCCGCCCTTCACCGCCATCCCAAAAGTTACCGAGTTGCTGACCCAAACGCAGAACATCAAGGTCGGTGCGCAAAACATGCATTGGGAACGGAGCGGCGCCTTCACCGGCGAAATCAGCCCGCCGATGTTGCGCGACCTTTTCGTTAGGTATGTGGTCCTCGGCCACAGTGAGCGGCGGGCGATGTTTTGTGAGACCGACGAGATCGTCAACCGCAAGGTGCGCGCCGCATACGAACAAAATCTGCGGCCAATCCTCTGCGTCGGCGAGACGCTTGCCGAACGCGAGCGCGGCGAGGTGGAGAAGGTCCTTTCGACTCAGTTGCGCGGCAGTCTCGCTAATGTCGAAGCGAGGGAGCTGCTCGAAACGGTCGTCGCTTACGAGCCGGTCTGGGCGATCGGCACCGGCAAAACCGCCACCGCCGATCAGGCGCAGGAAGCGCACGCTTTCGTCCGCCAGTTGCTGCGCGAAATATCCGATGACGCGACGGCGGAAAAAGTCCGTATCCAGTACGGCGGCAGCGTCAAACCTGAGAACGCGCGGCAACTTCTCTCTCAGCCCGACATCGATGGCGCGCTCGTGGGCGGTGCGAGCCTCGACCCGCGCAGCTTCGCGCAAATCGTGCAGGCCGGCGTGCCTAACGATTAGCTTTACAGCGGCGGGAGCGCGTAGACTTCGACCAGACCGGTTCCTGTCGGCACGCCGCCGGTGCCGCGAACGATCGCGCTGTAAGCACCCGGCGCCAAAGTTGGCAAGACCGCCGCCTCTTTCGGATCGTTAGGCGCAATCGTCGTCGCGACGATCGCATCGGCGTCCGGGTTAGCCTGCCAGTCGTCGTTGAAGTCGATTTGCGCGCCGTCGCTGTCGTAGAGCGTGAGGGTGGGATCGGGCAGCGGGTTTGGCAGAATCCCGCTGAGTGAGGGACCGGTCGCGCGCACCAGCACCCGCTGCGCGCCTTCGCCGCCGACGATAACGCCGCCGATCAAGACCTTGTCATCGGTTTGCACGTTGCTCCGGGTCGAGATGTTGATCGCGCTCGAGCCCGGACCGGAATCGAGATCGTAAACCTCGACCAGCCCGATCCCGGAGCCGTTGTTCGCGCCGCGGACAATCGCGGTGTAGCCGGTTCCATCGCTGCTCGCCGG
>JAICXG010000280.1 GCA_025980625.1 Chthoniobacterales bacterium | reverse complement strand
CGCCGAGGCGGCAGTGTCCTGGGCGCCGACTTTGGCCACCCGGGTGCTGCGGTTAACTTCTTTAGCGAGATAGAGAACGGAGAGGACGACCGCGATGGAACTAACGAATTGTGAAACCGCGTTGATGGCGTCCCAGTTCATTCTGATCGATTGTTATGCTAGCGATGACCTATCACTCACAAGTCTGTATTTTACATCGCGCCGGAGCATCCGTTCTTAAGTTTCATGGAGATGCCATGCGGCGTTTGGAGCAAAAGTTGAGTATCTCCTGAGTCTCCGCGATTCCACCTATGAGCTGAGCGGCTCTTGTGCGCGAATGGCGGCATAGCTTTCGGTTGGGAGCATGATCCTAGGGCTGGCGGTAGATAACACCGTCTTTCACCACGAGGCGTACCTGCCTCACGGCGGAAATATCTTGGGTCGGATCGCCTGCGACGGCTACGAGATCGGCCAGTTGCCCCTGGCGAATGTTGCCTCGATCCGTGAGATGGAAAATCTCGGCGTTACCGCTTGTCGCCTGGCGCAGGACTTCGAGTGCACTAAAGCCATACTCATGCACGAGTAACTCCATTTCGCGCGCGTTATCGCCGTGAGCAAAGACGCCAACATCGCCACCCATGGCAAATTTCACTCCCGCCGCGCGCGCCGCTTTCATACTCGCCTGTTTTTGTTTGATTCGCTCCGGCTCCGGGTCGGTGCCTTTCTTCCAGCCGCGGTATTGAGTGATCGCGTCGGTCGCTGCCACCGTCGGGCAAAAGGCGACGTTATGTTGCTTCATCAGGCGGAAAACTTCAGGCGTGCCTTCATCGCCATGCTCGACCGTATCGACACCGGCGAGAATCGCGCGCCGCATCCCTTCGGCGGTGGTAGCATGGGCCGCGACCGGGCGACCGGCGTCATGCGCGGCCTTGACTGCCGCAGCTAGCTCTTCGAGGGAAAATGTAGGCCGCGACGGTTCGCCCGCGCCCCAGCGGTAGTCGGCATAGAGTTTCACCCAATCCGCGCCTTTCCCGATTTGCTCACGCGCCGCGCGCACGATCTCATCGATCCCGCTCGCCTCCTGACCGCCCTGCGGGAGATCAAGATCAGTCGATAACTTGGGACCATAGCTGCCAGTCGCAACGATCGCGCGCGTGACCGCGATCATGCGCGGCCCGGGGATGATTCCCTGGTTGATTGCCTTCTTTAATCCGACATCGCCGTAACCCGCGCCCTCGGTCCCGAGGTCGCGCACCGTGGTGAAGCCGGCGAGAAGGGTGGCGCGAGCATGAGCGGTAGCTTCCGCGGTGCGGAATGAGAGTGACTCATTAGTGACCTGATCGTTCCAAGAGGTTTCGTTGTAGGGATGAAGGAAAAGATGAGAGTGACCCTCGATCAGGCCGGGGATGAGGGTTTCCGCGGCCAGTGTGATTGTCCTTGTCTCGTTAGGCACCGCAATCGTCGTGCTCGGACCGGCCGCTTCGATCTTGTCGCCGCGCACGAGCACGGCCCACCCGGTGTGCATTTCCTTTCCATCAAAGACAGCATCAGGGCGCAGCAGGAAAGAACTGGAAGCAGGATATTCGGCAGCGGCAGCAAGGTTGGTCATAAGGATTGCAAGAACGGCGGCAGGTAAGCGAATATGCACGCTAACAGTCTACCACAGACCGGGCAAAAGCCGCTTCGTTCGTCCCATGTAAGCACGGTACTCCGGATAATTGTCGAGAAGGAGGCGTTCCTCGCAAGACATGCGGATGATTCCTCCTGCTGTGCCAATAAGGGCGAAAACGATGCTAACCGCTGAGAAATGATCCAGTGCTCCCGTCCACACGAAGAAGATGATGGAAGCATAGATTGGATGGCGCAGGAACCGGTAAGGCCCACTCGTGACTAACCCGCCGGCAGTGGGATTAGCCGCGGCGTGAAAGCTTCTTAGCCCCAAGGTGACTCGCGCCCGGATCATCAGAGCGACGGCTCCAGCCTGGATCGCTATCGCCCACGGTGAGCGCCCAAAGAGCGAATGGGCTATGAAAAGGCCGGCGGCCGCAAGCCCCATCGCGGCGAACCCGACCACCGAAACGACTTTCACAAGCAAAAATCCCTCGCTCCCGGAGTCGGAGGCGAGGGATGCAATTCGTTAACTCAGTGACGACCCCAAAGTTACTGTCCGCCGGGAACGGTCAGATCCACCTGACCATTGGTGTAATCGGGATTCTGTATTGTCGCTTGTGCTGTCACGGTCTGATACTTTCCGCCCGGCGCAGGGATCGTCTTGGTCGCACTCACTGTGCCTACTTCTGAGTGCGGCTTGCTGGAAACCGGTTGGCCCGGCGAAGTGATCGTAAGTTGTACTCCGCGCGCAGACATGAGAGAGCCGTGTGGTCCATCCTTGTGCGCGGAAGCCTTGGCGACGATCTCTTGCTCATTGCCCTGCATGGTTTGCTCAACGGTCAGGACGAGCGCCATTGTCTCAACGACATTTGGATCCAGGGAAGGTCGGCCGACGCGGTGCACCAGCGTGATCTTTTGCGCGCTGTGCGGCCCAAGTTGGGTTTGGGCGCCGGCGCTGCTTCCACCACCACCAGGTGCGGCGCAAGAGCCAAGACAAAGAGCAGTAACAGTTGCGAGCAGCAAATGCAGAAGGTATTTCATGGCAGCACTCTGATAAGGCGGCGACGCGGCGTCAATACTTCTTTGTACAGGAAAAATCGGAGACGCCGAGAGCTTGTCGCCTAGCGACCCTCTTCGCTCTACTGCTCGTTTGGCGAGGGATTGACGCCGCGGTGATTCCGGCGCCGCAGCGGACCGTGCTCGCCGTGCCCGCGCTCGTCCATTTCCCGCAGGTGGACCCGCTGTTCGTCGGTCAGGATTGGTTGCAGCGCCTGATGTGTTTGCTGGAACACCTGTCGCACTTTCGCGCCGCTCTCGGCCCGGATTTGCTGCAATTCCTTTGCCGCCTGGTCAAAGATCGGCCTCACTTTGGCTGCCTGTTCCGGGGTGAGATGGAGCTGCGCTTCGAACTGGTGCTGCATCCGCTCGGTAAGGAAATGTGAGCGCCGGCCGAAATCCTCCCGCCAATGCCGTGCCTGATGGAAGCTGAAGAAGGCACCGGCCGCGCCGCCGGCGAGGAAAGCGAGCACAAACCCGGCGATTAGTTTTGCTTTAAGCGGTGCGCTCATTGGTCAAAGACAGCTCCGATGGCGTTGTCCGCGATGGCGTATTCGTCGTTAGGCGCGAGCAGCTCATCGCTCTGCTGCAGGTCGTGATAAACCCCGACGCCGGCCAGAACGATCACGCCTAACGAGAGAAGGACAACCCGGCGGAGGAGACGGCCGACCGCGACCAGGTCCTGCTTCCGCTCCGCTCGCCAGGCGGCGAGAACGCGCGTATCGAAACCAAACGGCATCTCCTCCGGCGCTTCTTTCCGGATGGCAGCGGCGGCTCGCAGGAGACGCTCGAGCTGGAGATCGGAAGCTTTCATCGTCGCCTTTCTTCGCCGCTAAGTTGGGCCAGTTGCTTTTTCATCTTCTGCCGGGCGCGAAAGGCGCGCACTTTCACGAGGGATGCGCCCCAGCCCGTGAGCTTCTGGATTTCCGCGACGGAACGTTGCTGGAGGTAAAGCAGATCGATAACGAGCCGCTCCACCGGTTTCAGTCCGGCAAGGAGGCGCTCGACGAGATCGCGCGCGCCCAGGCTTTGGTCAGGGCGGAGTTCCTCCGCGGTCGCGGCGAGATTGTGCACGAT
>JAICXG010000113.1 GCA_025980625.1 Chthoniobacterales bacterium | reverse complement strand
GCTCGTTGCTTGATGTTGGTATGAAAGACTGCCTGCCAATCACCGTGGCCGCCTTTTTTGTGCCAGACGGAACCGGCATTGTAGGTCCCGGAGGCGTCCTTGCCGTCGTAAGTGCCTTCGATCTTCACAACATAGCTGGATATGGCGATGTTCGGACCAGCAGAAGTCACTTTGTAGTCGCTGATCTCGAACGACTTCATGTCCCACTTCTTCATGTCGGAGAGTTCCTTCTCCATGTTCGCCATGCCGTCGTCGTAAACGCCGACGAAATCGGCGGCAACGACTTTCTTGAACCCGGCCTCGTCTTTATCTTTGAACCCCTGCCAGGCGGCTTTTTCTTTTGTCTCGAGCGCGGCCTCGTCAGGCGCAGCAAACGAAACGGCAGTTGCCGCAAACAAGACGGCGAGAGTATAGCTGATTAGTATTTTCATGGTGCTCCTTTGGTTGATTAAATCAAAGCGAGGCTGAAGGTTCGCCGCGCCCGGGTCAACACCATTTCGACACCGTTAATTGAAGAAGCAGTTGATGCCGCAGGCGACGGCCGCGAATCGAACAAAGCGTCGAGAGTATCGAGCTGCGCTTAGTTGCTGGTTGGAATGACGTGGGCCGCGGCCGAGGTTTCCGGCTTGGCTGGCTCGGTCGCGTCGCGCAGGACAAGCGCGCCTTCCAGTTCGCGACGATAATCGGCCACCATCATCGGGCGGGTGCGACTATCGACCAGCCCCTTGTAATTGAGGATGCCGGTGGCGATCGCGTCGGCGAGTTTGTCGCGCCAGGCGCTCTTCGCGATTAAACGGCTTTCCCCGCGCTGGGTCAGAAAGCCGCCTTCGATCAGCACTGCCGGGATTTTCGTTAGGCGCAAAACCGCAAAACGGGCGCGCTTGATCCCGCGGTCGCATTCCGAGAAATGGCCGACGACGGAATGATAGACACTCATCGACAGCGCGAGGCTCGGCGCCTCGACTGGGCTGCCGGCCTGCATGTTCATAAACCGAAGCGCAAGCGCGTCATCTGCGGTAGACGGCGCGCCGCGCGGTGTGAGTGAGTAAATTTCAAATCCATTCGCGTCCGGGTTCGCGTCGGTGGCATTGAAATGGATGCTGACGAAAATGGAATCCTTGGCCGCATTGGCGATGCGCGCGCGCACTTCGAGCGGGACAAAGACATCGCTGCTACGCGTCATCTTCACATTTAGGCCTTTGGCTTCGAGGAGCGGCTTGACGCTGCGCGCGACGTCGAGCGCGAAATTTTTCTCGAAGCCGTAGGGACTGACCGCGCCGTTGTCGAAACCACCGTGGCCGGGATCGAGTACGACGGTTTTAAGTTCGCCGAGGTTGGCGATCATCTGCGGCCGGAGCTGCGGCTCGATCGTTTTGGCAAGATCGACACGGGAGACGAGGTAATGCCCATCTTTTTCGAGGACAGGAAAGCAGAGCCAGTTGCGGACGCCGTTGATCATCATCTCGCGGCTGTCGAGTTCGACGCCGAGGGAAATTTTGCCATTATCGAGCCGGAGGTGTTTATCGACCGGCGCGCCATTCGCGGGCAGACCATAGAAGTGCGCGATGTTGTCGATCGTGAGATATTCACGCCCGCCGATCTTCACAATCTGCCAATCGGAGGCGGCGATTGCGGTGCCGACGAGCACGATGGAAAGAAAAAGCGTCGGGAGGACTTTCCCCTTGCTGACCATGGGCGCGATTATGGAATAAGCGGTGCCTAAGGGCAACGAAAATCACGGCACGCCGTAAAAACCTGTCGGTGAACAAGACCGAATCGGGGCGTCGTTGCGTAACTACTTCGTTATGCCAGCGAAATCGAAGAAACAACAAATGGCTGCCGGCGCCGCGCTTGCCGCAAAACGTGGTAAAAAGAGCAAGTCCTCGCTCCGCGGAGCGTCAAAGAGCATGGCCAAATCGATGAGCGAAAAAGAGCTCAAGAAGATGGCCGGCACGAAGCGCAAGAACCTGCCGAAGAAGAAAAGCAGCAGCAAATCGAAGAGTAAGAAAAAGAGCTGAAGAAGCCCACGGAACGACGTGCTTCTGGCATGTCCAGCCCTTCTTGCAGTGAGAAATCCCGGGACATGCGGAAGCATGGCCTGCGGAAGGGATGAGCCTCCGCTCAATTCTTCAGTAGTCGTGCAACCAGCCGGCGCGCCGGAGGATTTGCTTGAGCTCGGGGTTGCTCGCGTCGAGCGGCGGAAGCCAAAGCCCGAGGCGTTCGCGTTTCCACCAGAGCCCCTGCGGGTTTGGCCTAACGAATGAGTAACGGTAGAGCACAGCGCGGATATAGCGCGGCGGCTCCTGCGGAAATGGATTGGAGCGAAAGAGGCCGACCGCGCCGGAGTCGTTGTGCAGGAGTTTCCAGATCAGGTTCAATGTCCACGGATACTCGTTAGGCGAAGCCATCGCGGCGAACCACATCTGCCAATCGAGCCGCAAATGGTAAGGCGCAATCTGTGGCGGACGCTGATCGAGCGCGACCGGCAGGCCTTTATAAGGGTACGGTTTCCAATCTGCCGCGTCGTTAGGCTGGCGATCGCGGGTGCCCTCGAAAACAACATTGAAGCGTTCTTTGCCGACGCTCCCGAAGGCGCCGTAGGTGTTAACGAGATCGAGCGGATCGAACGACGTGTTCATGATCTGGTGCGGCGAGAAGATATTCACGACCGGCTGAATGCTGAGGAAGGCGACGAGCGCGCCGATCGCCCAACTCGTCGCCAGCATCGGACGCGATGGGACGGCGGCGTTGCGGGCCTGCTCCGCCCGCATCGTTAGGCGGCGCGGCAGCATTTTGGCCCAGGCTCGATCGTCGAGGCAGGCGAGGGCGGGGATTATCGTCAGCCAATTGAGGAAGGAAAGATTGCCTCCGATGAAGATGACGAGCTGAAAGAGGATAATGACAGTGCCGGCGATGAGCCGTGCGATTCGCGGCCAGAAAACAAACCAAGGCGCAATCAGTTCCGCGAGATGATTGAAGAGCACTCCACCTTTCAGAACGGCACGGGGAAGAAAGTGGAACCAGCGGCTGAGGGGATTCGGCATCGGCTGGGTTTCAAAGTGATAGAAGAGGGCGGTGAGATTGCGCCAGCTTTTGTCGCCGCGAATTTTGATCATCCCGGCGCCGAACATGATCCGGAAAGTGAGCCAGCGAAAAAGCCACAGGATGACGAGCGGCGGGGCACGTTTCGGGAAAGGCCGCGGATCGAACAGCGGGCAGAGGAAGATGGCGAGAAAGCCGATCTCGAGAAGCTGCACTTCCCAGCCGTAGCCGTACCAATCCTGCCCGACATGGACGAACGACATGTAAAGCGTCCAGAGGATGGCGAGGAGAATTGCGTTGGCGTAGCCGCAGGCGACGACACACGAGAACGCGAATCCGATCCAGGCGGTGACGACGAGCGCCGTGTCGGAATGATTGAACCAGAAGATCGAGGGGAGGCGAAGAAAAGCGCCTAACGAACCGCCGAGCGCGTTTCGGACCGCTGGGACGAAATGGTTCAGGGGCAGAAGGCCGTTTGAGCCGACGAGGGAAAGGATCTGGTTGGCCGCGACCAGAAAGGCGATCGCGTAAACGATGCCGAGGAGCCGGAGAATGAGGAAACGGGTCAGCCAGTAGGGGGGATCGTTGAAGCGTTGAAGCGTTAAAGAGTTGAAGCGGGAAACCTTGTGACGCTTCATCGGCGCAACGCGTTAACGCTTCAACCCTTCAACGTCTCCCCCTCTTTTTTCACCGGCCGTCGCAGGAGCGTGATCTGCTTGATCCGCGCCGAGTCGGATGGACTCCAGGTGCCGACTTCCGGATCGTCCTTGAAAGCTTCATGCACGATCCGCCGTTCGTAGGAATTCATCGGTTCGAGCTGAAGCGGACGCCCCGAAAGACGAACGCGTTCGGCGAGCTGGCGGACGTGCTGCACGATCTTGTCCTGCCGCATCGAACGGTACATCTCGCAATCGACCGTCCACTTCGGCGCGTTTGGATTTTTCGCCTGGAGCAGCCGGTTCAAAAGGAACTGGATCGCATCGAGCGTTTCGCCGTCGCGACCGATGAGGCGATCGGCTTCTTCGGTGTAAATCTGGAGCGTGGGATTGCCGCCTTCGTTTTGCGTGTCCTCGATCTGCACCACGAAACCGAGATAACCGAGAATGGTGTCGAGCAGCTCTTTGGCATTCACTTCCGCATCGACCTCATTGCTCATCAGCGCACTTTTCCTTTCCGTTTTGCCGGCTGGTTCACTTTCTCGAGCTTCGGCAGGGGTTGATTCCGGTTTTGGTATAGCTGCAGGATCGTAAACAGATTCTGAGTTGTATAATACAATGCCAGCGCGGCTGCAAAGTTGTAGCAAAAAACCACAAAGATCAGCGGCATGAACATCATCACGCGCTGTTGGGTGGCGTCGCCGCTCTTCGGCGTGATCGACGTCATCCAGAAGCTCGTCGCCGCCATCAGTAAAGGCAGGATGTTAATCGGCCAGCCGAGCCCGGGAATGTGCGCGATCGTGTCCGGCTGAGAAAGGTCCTTCACCCAGAGGAAGCTGGCGTTACGCAGCTCGACCGCCTGCCGCAGCATGGTGAAGAGACCGAAGAAAATCGGGATCTGGATCACCATCGGGAGACAGCCGCTCACTGGATTGATCCCGTAATCCTTGTACAGCTTCATCACCTCCTGGTTCATCTTCGTCGGATCATCCTTGTACTTCTCGCGCAACTCCTGCATCTTGGGTGAGAGCGCGCCCATCCGGCGCATCGACTTGTTCGCCTTGGTCTGGAGCGGCCAGAGCACGGCTTTGACGATTGCGGTGAGGATGAGAATGGCGATGGCGTAATTGCCGACGAACCGGTGAATCAGGTTCATCATGTTGAGGAGCGCTTCGCTGACCAGTTTCCAGAGGCCAAAATCCATGATCTCGGCTTCGTCGTGCGAGAGCTGGGCGAGGCGATGGTAAAGCTTCGGGCCGATGTAAAGCTGGTAGCGCACCATCGAGATCTGGCCGGGCTTGAGTTCGAAACCGGGCATGCCGATCGCGCCTTCAATTCCGTAGTGCGGCTGAGCGCCGTTTTGTCCTTTGCTTGCCTCGAAACGGGTCGCCCAAACCTTGTCGATCGGAGCATTGAGCGGCGTCACGAGCGTGCAGAAGAACTGGTTGCTCACCGCGCCCCATTCGGCGTTACCGGCCGGCGCCTCGAAATATTGCTGCGCGGTCCGTTTCTCGATTCCGACAAACGGATAGGTCTGCGCGGAAAACCAATTCACGTCCGTCGTTTTGGTTTTGCCGTCGATGCACCAGGTGAGCCGGGTGTAGTTGGGCCAATCGCTTCCGTGGATCGGCGCGCCCGAGCCGAGCGCGATGAAGTAGCCAGGGTTGGAGTAGGACGTCGTGCCGGTGTTTTGGAATGAAACCTCCATCTGTGCGACATAGCTGTCCTTCTCGTTAGGCACATTCGGCAGCGTAAATTTTTTCCGAACCGTGATGCCCTTGCCAAGCGCGCGCTCGAATTCCACGCTCTGCTGGGCGGCCGTGATCGAGAACTCGTTCAACACCGGCGCCGCTGGCTGCTCCACGATTGCGCCGATCGGCACCTGATTGTGTTCGTTCAACTTCACCGGGGTGCCGTTCTCCGCTTTGTGCCTGGATAGGACCGCTGCGGCAATGCCGCCGCCGCGATTCGTCATCAGCAACTTGAGATCGCGGTTGCTCAGCGTCGCCCTCTTCTCGGCAAACGGCGCCGGAGTCGGCGTGGTTTCGTTAGGCGAAACCGCCGGTGTGCTGGTGGGGAGAAGCGCTGCCGTACTCGCGGGAGCGGACTCCGTCGGGCTCGGCGCGGGACCCTTGGCGATGCTCACGCCTGGACTGGGCGAAGCCGCAGTCCGCGCCGGCACCGGCGCTTGATTGCGCACGACATAGACTTCCCAAACGACCAGTCCGACAATGCAAAGGATAACGGCGAGCCAGGCTTGTCTGTCCATAATCTCCGGCTGGCGGACTATTCACTGGCCAGGCCGCGCGGCTGATGATGATGGCAACGCCGATGCGGCTCCGGCACCGGATCGTCCCCCTGGCCGCCCCACGGCTGACAACGCGCGAGGCGTTTCAGGCCGAGCCAGCTCCCGCGCAACGCGCCGTGCTTCTCCACCGCCTCGAGAAAATACTCTGAGCAGGTAGGACGAAACCGGCAGCCATTTCCCGGTCCAGCGATCAGCGCGAGCAGCGGCGAGATCGTCCATTGATAGAGCCGAATGAGGCAACGGAAAAGCAAAGCCATTCTCAGGGGCACAGGATAGGGGCGCGCTGCCCGGGGCGCAACCAACCGCGCTTTTCCTGCTCTTACTCGTCGGAAATAACTCCCGCTCGTCGCGCCAGACGCAGCCATTCCTTTTCCAGCGTCGCCGAAGTCGCCGCGGCCGCCGGCGGGCGTGCGACCACGACCAGCCAAACTCCTTCGACCACCTCATGCTGCCGTCGCCTAACGATCTCGCGCAATCGTCTCCGCACACGATTTCGGATCACGGCGGCTCCAATTCTCCGCGAGGTCACGAATCCAACCCGGAAGTTTTTTTCCCCGGGAACATGCAGCGCACCCAGAGTGAGCAGGCTGCCACGCAAGGTGTGTCCTTCATTGCGAACGCGCTCAAACTCACGCGCCAGTTTGAGCCGCCGCTTTGCCGGGAGTCGATATCGTCGCCCTTCAGTCTCGCTCTTCATGCGGCGGCGATCCGGATGCGCTCTCGCCGGCGCAGCGTCCCGCCGACTATTCCGGAGCCGGAGCGGCAGTGGAGGTCTCCTCGACCGTTTTCGCCGCGCGCGCTTTGTTCTTTTTCAATAGACTGCGCACCGTGTCGGACGGTTGTGCGCCGCGCGAAATCCAATACTCGGCACGGTCGATCTTGAGCGTGCTGTTGTCGCCCGCCTTCTTCGGATCGTAGTTGCCAATGATCTCGATGAATTTTCCGTCGCGCGGACTGCGGCTGTCAGTGACGACGATTTTGTAATAAGGACGATTGGTTGTCCCTTCTCTGCGGAGTCTGATTGAAACGGCCATGTGGTGCGTCGGAGCGTTGCAGCGGGGCGGCGAGGGAACGAATCGCGCAAATCGGCAAAATCGCAAGTCAGCTTTTCGCGTGCGACATGCGCGCCACCATTCGCTTCATCTTGCCCGCGTTCTTCATTAATTTGCGCATCTGGTTGAAACGCTGGAGCAAGTCGTTGACTTCGGTCACCGTGCTTCCACTTCCGCGCGCGATCCGCTGACGCCGCCGGGCGTTGAGAATATCCGGCCGTTTCCGCTCTTCGTTCGTCATCGAGAGCACGATTGCTTCGGTCCGTTTGAGCTGTTTCTCGTCGATGTTGAGACCACCCTTCACGTTGCTCAATCCCGGCAACATGCCGAGAATGCTTTCGAGCGGCCCGAGCTTCTTCATCATTTTGAATTGGGCGAGGAAATCGTTGAAATCGAAGGAAGCGGTCCGCAGCTTTTGCTCCATCCGCGCCGCTTCTTCCTCATCGATTGCCTCGGCCGCTTTTTCGACCAGGCCGACGATGTCGCCCATCCCGAGAATCCGGCCGGCGAGCCGATCGGGCACGAACGGCTCGAATTGATCGAGTTTCTCGCCCACGCCGGCGAACTTGATCGGGCGTTGCGTCACCTCGCGCATCGAGAGCGCCGCGCCACCGCGGGCGTCGCCGTCCAATTTCGTCAGGACAATCCCGGTGATGCCGAGCGCTTCGTGGAAATGGGTCGCGACACTCACCGCTTGCTGGCCGGTGGCGGCGTCGGCCACGAGCAACACTTCCTGCGGCTTGAGGAATTCCCGTAGTTGTTTGATTTCCTCGATCAACGCCGTGTCGATTTCCTGGCGCCCGGCGGTGTCGAAGATCTGCACGTTGCCCTGTTGTTCCGCCGCCCAATCGAGGCTGGCGGCGGCGGCGCGGTTCACCGTCTTTTCGTTAGGCGAGGGTGTGTAAACCGGCACGCCGACCTGTTTGCCTAAGGTTGCGAGTTGTTCGATCGCGGCCGGTCGTTGCAAGTCGCACGCGATCAGCAGCGGCGCGCGTCCCTGCTTTTTCAGGTGGAGCGCGAGCTTGGCTGAAGAGGTGGTTTTGCCCGCCCCGTTCAGCCCGACGATGAGAATGCGGGCCGGCTTCTCGAGATTGAGCGGGGCGGCGTCGCCGCCCAGGAGCGCGGTCAGCTCGTCGTGGAAAATTTTCACCATCTGCTGCCCCGGCGTGACGCTGCGCAGCACGTCTTCGCCGAGCGCTTTTTCCTTCACCCGCGCGACAAACTTTTTCGCTACCTGGTAATCGACATCGGCCTCGAGGAGCGCGAGGCGCACCTGGCGCATCGCGTCCGACACGTTCGTCTCGCTGATCGTGCCGTGCCCGCGCAGGTCCTTGAAGATGTCCTGTAGTTTGTCGCCGAGTTGTGAAAACATGAGTCGTTAGGCGGGAGCTCTTGCGCGGCGATTTCTCTATCACGGAGTGCTCTTTGTTTCCAGTGATCAGCCGATTCGCATTTGCCCCGCCTTCGATTCATGTTGGGCGCGATTGCGCGATGAACAACTCCGCTTTGCTCCACATC
>JAICXG010000022.1 GCA_025980625.1 Chthoniobacterales bacterium | reverse complement strand
TTGCTGCGTCTCGGCCATCTCGGCCAGTTTCAGTCCCAGCTTTTCCGCGAGCAGGGTGCGCGCGATTTCGATGAAACGCAGGTAAGCGATGTTGTGCACCACTCCACCGCAATCGGTGTCGAAGAACATCACCTGAACTTCTGTTTCAATTCGAGGAGCAGGCGTGGATGTCACAGCGTGTGTCGGCTAAAGGCGGACGAGATCGAGCAGAAACTGGCACCAAAGATAGACCATGCCGCGCCAGGAATATTTGATCTCCCCGCCCGCGGTCTGCATGAGAACGCCGGTCTTAATGTTATGCGCAATCTGATCGCGCAAATCGTTCTCCATCTCTTCCTGGATGCGATCTTCATCGAGCGGGTCGATGAGATCGGTGTCGAGGTTATTGTCGCGCAAGAAAGTCTTGTGGCTCTGGTAAAGCTGCCAGAAAGATTGGTCGGGGCGCTGGCGATTGATCCGAAAACTCGGGGTTAGTTTCAATCCGTAGGAGAGCGGATAATTCCACGTCGTCCAAATCGTTCCGTCCTGCGCGCGTGAGGAAATGCGCAGGTAATAAAACGAAAGATCGTGCTGCTCGTTCAGGCAGATCGTCGCCTGGGCGCGGTCTTCTTCCTTGTAAAAGAGGCGGAAGAATTGCCGGTAATCTTCCCAGTCCCAGCCGGCGTCGCTTACGTGGGCGAAGCCTTCGTTTTCAATCTGAGTGGTGATCTCATCGAGCGCCGGGAAGACCTCGGAAGAGGGTGGGTTCTTCGGGCGCAGCGTTTTCTCCCGAGGGAGCCGAAGCGCCCGGATGCGGGTGAGGATTTCCAGCCAGGGAAGAAGAAGCCAGCTTAGCGCGCTGATGAGGCCGAGAATCCAGCTGCCGGAGATGTAATAGATGGCGAGAAAGGAGGCGGTGAGGATGCCGAAGGCGCCGACCTTCTGCGAGACCGAAGATTGATAGCTGCGCAGCGCGACGCTGAGCACTGCCACTCCAAGGGTGATGAAAAGCCCGAATAGCATTTACGGGTCGATGCCGTGCTCGCGCAAAAATTTCTCCAATTGAGCGGTATCGAAATTGGCAAGCACTGCATCGCCCGCGACAAGGGTCGGGACATAGGTCTGATCCGAGAGCTCCCTCATTTCCAGGTACGCGGCACGGTCCTCGCCGACGTCCACTTCGGTAAAGTTGTAGCCGCGGGCGGTGAGATACTCCTTTGCATCCATACACCACGAACACCATTCGCGGCTGTAAAGCTTCATTTCCATCGGAACGGCTGGGAATAAACCGGCAACGTCCGGTGCGTCAATCGCCTTCCTTCTGCTCCTGCTTTTAATCGTGCTCCGGCTCGAATTCATGCTCTGGAGTTTGCCGGCGCGAGTGGAGATAGTTCGTTAGGCCCTAACGAATCGAGCAAGGCGCCGCAGCAGGATAAGTAATTACAGGACAATCTCCCATTTTCCTTCCGGCCGTTTGACCGCGATCAGTTTCGCCGGGTAAATCGCCGAGAGCGCCATTCCCGCGCACATTTGCGTGTCTTCATCTTTGATTGGCGCGAAGGTTTTCTCGTCCAGGCCGAAGAGCGGTCCTTCCTTTTTTGTCACGACTACGGCCGGGCCGCCGGTGGTCGTGAAATTCAGCTCGCCCGCTTCCGGCGCCTGCACCCGCACGCCGGCTTTGTAAGCGGCCTCGAGGCACTGCGCCCTGCGCACGTCCTCGACCTTGAGGGATTCATTATCCTCCAGCGCCTTGTAAAGCGCGCCGAAATCGGGCTTGAACCACTCCGCCCGTTCCTTGAGCAGGGTGGCGATCTTTTGTTTGTCCTCCTCGGTCAGCGAAGTGACGGCCGGATAATGGTGCCACGGGAGATCAAGCGCGAAAACGGCCGTGAAATCGCGCTCGAATACCACTTTGCCGGTAACACTCTTGCGATCGTCGACCCCTTCATTTGCCTGGTTGGTCGCGCGCATGTTACCCGGTTCTTCCTCCTCGGTTGCGGTGTCGGTGACCGACGCCCAGCGCAACTGGGCGCGATACTTCTTCGCCGGGTCGTTAGGCGTAAATTCGATCCGGATCTTGTTTTGCCCTTTGCGCAGGAGCGCTCCGACCGAGCTCATCGGCACCCACACCGCGGGGGCGACTTCGTGTTCCTCGAACAACACCGGGACCTCGTCCCCCTGCACCGTCTCGTCGGCAAAGGGGATGTTGTTGATGAAAATCGCTGCTTTGCCGGGAACAATCTGCACGCTCTTGTCCGTGCCCGGATCACCGACGAATGGCGTGAACTTGAACTCCACGTTAATGACTGCGGCCGACGCCGCGGTCGCGAAGATCCAGAGCGACAGAAGGCCAAAAGCGAGCTTTGTCATGCCGCTGTCATTGAAGGAAATGCGAGACGAAAGCGATACGCGCACTGGTTGCGGGAGCGCACGCATCTGGCTTCGTCAGGCAAGCGAGGCGCGATATCCGGCGGCGTCCTTCAACGCTTTGAGTTGGTCCGGGCTCTCGACTTGCAAAACATAAATCCAGCCTTCGCCATACGGATCCGTGTTGATCAGAGCCGGGTTTGACTCGAGCGCCTTGTTCACTTCCAGCACCGTTCCTTTCACCGGCGCGTAAATGTCGCTCGCCGCTTTCACCGACTCGACCACCGCGATCGTCCCCCGCGCATCGTAACTCGCGCCCGTTTTTGGCAGCTCGACATAAACCACATCGGTCAGCTCCGCCTGCGCGTGGTCGGTGATGCCGACGCGAATTTTGTCGTCGCCTTCGCGACGGATCCACTCGTGCGATTCGGTGTAAAGGAGATCGTCGGGAATGTTCATGTCTTCTTGTAGAGCGGTTTCTTTTCAATCACAGCCGGAAATCGCTGGCCGCGAACTTCAATTTCGATCTCCTCGCCCGGCTGGGGCGCGGGAGTAGCGAGATAAGCCATCGCGATTCCTTCATTCAAGCTCGGCGAGAGCGTTCCGCTCGTCAGCTCACCCGCCTCCTTTCCAGCGCGAAATACCCGGTAATGCGGCCGGGGCGGCGGACTTTTGCCTTTCATCTTAAAGGCAACGAGCCGGCGCGCGGGACCGTTTTCCTTTTGCTGGAGCAACTTCTCCCGGCCGGTAAAATTCGGTTTTGCCAGGTCAACAAAGAAGCCGAGCCCGGCCTCGAGCGGAGTATGTTCGGGGGAAAGGTCGGACCCATTGAGCGGGTAACACATCTCGAGCCGCAGCGTATCCCGCGCGCCCAAACCACAGGGACGAATGCCTAACGATTCACCTTTTTGCAAAACTTCCCTCCAGACGGACGGCGCCGCCTCGGCCGCGAAGAAAACTTCAATCCCGTCTTCGCCCGTGTAGCCGGTGCGCGCGACCAGAATCTCGGTCGCATTGAGCTGGAAGCGTGCAATGCGATTCCGCGCCGGCATTTCTTGCTCCGAACCAAAAAGCGCGTGGAAAAGCTCGCCAACTTTTGGTCCCTGAATCGCCAGACCAGCGTACGAATCGCTCACATTCGCAATCTGCACACCTGACTGCGCTCGATGCGCGCCTAACCAATTGAAATCTTCCTCTACCCGCGCGGCATTCACGACGAGGAGAAATTTATCGTCACTGATCCGGTAAACGATCAGGTCATCGATCACGCCGGCCTCGTCGTTCAGCAGGAACGTGTACTGCCCGTCGCCCACCTCGAGCCTGGCGATATTATTCGTCAGCATTGTATTGAGCCATTCACTCGCGGCCGGCCCGCTCACCACCAACTCGCCCATGTGCGAGATGTCGAACACGCCGACGTCTTTGCGTACCGCTTCGTGTTCCTCGCGAATGCTCGAGTATTGCACCGGCATGAGCCAGCCGCCGAACGGAATGATCCTCGCTCCGAGCCGGACATGTTCGCCGTAAAGCGGAGTGCGTTTTTCCGCGGCGTCGCTCATCGCGGGCCAGCCTAGGTGTTGCCGCGGAGGTGGTCAATCGGCGCCGGCTTTCCTGCTCCGCGATTTTCTAGAGCTAATCGCCTAACGACTCAAGGAACAGCACGCGCGAGAGAAAGAGCAGGATTGTCAGCCCGGTTGAACTGCCGAAAGGCCACCTCTAGGATGACTCGACCATGAGTTTTCTGGACAAGCTTGAACGCCGCCTCGGCTGGCTCGCCATTCCCGGACTGATCCGGTTCGTGGTCGCGCTTACCGCCCTTGTTTATCTGCTCAGCTTCCTAAATCCCGGGTTCCTCGCCCTCCTCACGCTCGATCCGGCGGCGATCCTGCACGGCGAAATCTGGCGGCTCGTCACCTACATTTTTATTCCGCGCGGCATCGGCCAGCCCGGCTCGGCCATGCAACCGCTCTGGCTGCTGGTTGTGCTCTGGTTTCTCCTCTTCATTGGCGATCGACTCGAACAGGCCTGGGGCACCTTTCGCCTCACCCTTTACTTTCTCGTCGGCATGATCGGCACGACGGTCGCGGCGTTTCTCTTCGGCGCGCAATTCTCCAATACCATGCTCGCCTCTTCCCTTTTCTTTGCTTTCGCCACCTTCTATCCCGAGGAAGTGATCTATCTCTTTTTCGTTCTCCCGATGAAGGTGAAATGGCTCGCCTGGATCTCGGTGGCCCTTTTGCTTTATGGATTCCTGAGCAACTCGAACGCTTATCGCATGGCCCTGGTCGCGGCTTTCGCCAATTACCTGATCTTTTTCGGCCCCGACCTCGTCCGCGCCGCGCGCACCCGCCGACAGGTGACGAGTCGGCGGCGGCGCTTTGAGGCAAAAGCGCGGCCGGAGGACGAAACGCTGCACCATTGTGCGATCTGTGGCGCGACCGAGATCACGAACCCGAACCTAGAGTTTCGCGTGGCGCGCGACGGCGAGGAGTACTGCCTCGCCCATCTCCCGAGCGCGACAAAGGTCGAAGCCTAACGCAAAGCCGAGCGCGAGCGCCGCACTCGCCGCCAGCGGCAAACTTGACCCGATCGTTGCCGACAAGGAAACTTCGTCCATGGATCCAACTCCCGCGCCGCTCATCCCGCAGGAGGGCTGGCATTGCCTGCATCTCTTTTACCAGATCGAGCATGGACAATGGCAGTTGCTCGGCGCCGACGAACAACGCGCGCGGAAGATCGCGCTCTCGAAACTCGTGCAGGAAACGCGCGCGCTCGAGAAAACCCAGCTTCTCAGCCTCAGCATGGTCACGCCGAAAGCCGATCTCGGCTTCATGCTCGTCACTCCGGATCTCCAGACCGCAAATCGAATCGAGAAGCAACTCACACTGTCGTTAGGCGCGGATGTTCTCCTTCCGGTCTACAGTTATCTCTCCCTCACCGAAGAGAGTGAATACACGACGACCGACGAGCAATACGCCGCCACCCTCGAAACGGAGCAGCAACTAAAACGCGGTACGACGGAGTTCGACGCCGCGATGCAGGCCTTTCGCGAGCGCATGAAACATTATCGCCACGACCGAATCTACCCGACCCTGCCCGAGTGGCCGGTGGTCTGTTTTTACAACATGACGAAACGGCGCGGTGAACAGCGCAACTGGTACACCCTTCCCTACGAAGAACGCCGTCTGCTCATGGGCGGCCACGCGCGGGTTGGCCGCCAATATGCGGGCAAGGTGAAACAACTCATCACCGGCTCGAGCGGCCTCGACGACGCCGAATGGGGTGTGACGCTCTTTGCCCACGACACTTTTCAGATCAAAGCCATCGTCTACCAGATGCGCTTCGACGAGGTGAGCGCGGCCTATGCCGACTTCGGCGAATTTTACCTTGGCATTCAGCTTCCGCTCGACGAACTGTTTCGCCGCTTGCAGCTCTAACCCTCCTGCTCGTGCTTATAATTAGTCGTTAGGCGTTTTCGAGCAGGAGCACGATTACGAGCACGAGCAGGACTCGAAAAGGGATGGGTGACAGAGCGGTCTATTGTGCACGCCTGGAAAGCGTGTGTGCCCAAAAGGCACCCGGGGTTCGAATCCCCGCCCATCCGCCATTTTCTCTCAGACGCTCGTTTGCCTAACGACGGCTGAGGATCTGGATCGGTTGGCGCAGCTTCACGATGCTGTGCGCCGGCAGCACGCCGCGGAAGTTGGTCCCCGGGTAAATGATGCAGTCGCGCCCAATGACCGAGCCGGGATTCAGCACCGCGTTGCAGCCGATCTCGCTGCGATCGCCGATGATCGCGCCGAACTTTCGCAATCCGGTCGCGATCAGGCCATCTGTGGCCGCAACGGAAATCTCACCGTGATCGAGCTTCACGTTCGACAAAATCGAGCCGGCCCCGAGATGCGCCTTGTAACCGAGAATCGAATCGCCGCAGTAACTGAAATGTGGAATCTGCGCCTCGTCGAAAATGATGCAGTTCTTGAATTCGCAGGAGTTGCCCATCACGACGCCATTCCCGACGATCACATTCTCGCGCACGTAAGAGCCGGCGCGGAGATGGCAGTTTTCACCGATCCAGGCCGGCCCTTTCAAGACCGCGCCCTGCTCCACGATTGTCCCGCTACCGATGAAGACCTC
Source organism: Chthoniobacterales bacterium (assembly GCA_025980625.1). Lineage (GTDB taxonomy): Bacteria > Verrucomicrobiota > Verrucomicrobiia > Chthoniobacterales > UBA10450 > JAICXG01. The sequence goes on along the minus strand of JAICXG010000022.1, from coordinate 12,810 downwards.
GTCGCTGACGTAAGGTTTGCCGAGTAATTCGCCAAAGACGCCCGGCTTGAGCCTGAACTGGAGATAACTGGGGATTTGCTTCAATGCCTCCCAGACGTATTTCTCCGGCTCGAAAAGCTTGGAATGTTCGGTGTGCTCGAGATCGAAAAATTCAGCGGCGTCAAACATGTCGTTAGGCGGGAATTCCTGCGCGTTCGTTAGGCGCGGGCCGTCGGGTCAGCATCTGGCCCTCTTTCGTGTCTCGCACTTCCCAGCCGCGGCTCTGGATTGCATCGCGCAATTCATCACTTTTTTGCCAGTTCCTGGCAAGCCGCGCCTGCACTCGTTGCTCGGCCAGCGCCGTAATTTCGGCCGGCGGTTTTTCCTCTTCCGCTTCGAACGCCAGCACCTGGTTGATACGTTCCCACCAGCCTAACCACGCCCGCGCCCGGCCCGGGCTCATGCCCGTATCCAGCTCGCGGTTGCTCTCGCGAATCTGCTCGAACAGATGTCCGAGCGCGGCCGAGATGTTGAGGTCCTCATCCAGCGCGACGAAGAATTTATCGTCCTCGATCTTCTCGGTCGCGTTGTCGTTAGGCGCAGCTTGCTGGAGGCGGAGCAGCCAGTCATCGATCCGCCCGAGCGCCTGGCGCGCTTCCTCCATTCCTTCCCAGGTGAAGTTAAGCGGCGCGCGGTAGTGGACACGGATCAGCGCATAACGAACTTCTCGTCCGCTGTAGCCTTTACTGAGGAGGTCGCGCAGGGTATAAAAATTGCCTAACGACTTCGACATCTTTTGTCCGTCGACCAGAAGATGCGCGCAATGCATCCAATAGCGGACAAAGGTTTTGCCGCTGCAGCCTTCCGACTGCGCGATCTCGGCTTCGTGATGCGGGAAAATGTTGTCGACTCCGCCGCAGTGGATGTCGATTTCTTCGCCTAACAATGTCGTCGCCATCGCGCTGCACTCGATGTGCCAACCGGGCCGGCCGCGGCCCCACGGGCTCTCCCACCAAACCTCCCCGTCCTCCGCGTTCCACGCTTTCCAGAGGGCGAAATCGCCGACGTGTTCCTTGTCGTACTCGTCGCTTTTCACCCGACCGGTCGGACGCAACTCGGAAAGATCGAAGTGCGCGAGATGGCCGTAGTTCGGGAAACGATTGATCCGGTAATAGACCGACTTGTCCTCCGCCTGATACGCGAGGCCGAGCGAAATTAGTTTTTCAATCATCGCGATCATCGCCCTAACGAATCGATCTTCGGTCGCGGCGGGATAGGCGTCGGCCGGTTTGATCCGGAGTGTCTCGACATCCTGAAAAAACGCTTCCTTGAACTGGGCGGTGAATTCGCGCAGCGGCAGATGCGCGCTGCGGCTGCCGCGGATCGTTTTGTCATCCACGTCGGTCAGGTTCATCACCCGCTCGACGGTGTAGCCGCGCGCTTCGAGATGGCGCTGGAGCAGGTCCTCAAAAACATAGGCGCGGAAATTTCCGATGTGGGCGTGACTGTAAACCGTCGGGCCGCAGGTGTACATCTTCACCTTTCGCCCCGCGGGATCGAGCGGCCGGAACTCTTCGATCTCGCGCGAGTAGGTGTTGAAGAAACGAATCGTCATACCCGATCGGTCATCTTGCGCGCGCTCAAGTCAGTTCGATGCTTGCTACCGCGAGCGCGGCCATTCCTTCTCCCCGCCCGAGCGCGCCCAAACCTTCGTTCGTCGTCGCCTTGATCCCGATGCGCGATTTTTCGATCCCGAGCGCCGCGGAAATTTTCTCGCGCATCGCGTCGAGGTACGGCCCGATCTTGGGCGCTTCCGCGATCAGCGTCACGTCGATGTTGCTGATCCGGCAATTTTTTGCCCCGAGGATTTCTCCGACTCGACGCAGGATTTCGAGACTGCTGATGCCGCGGATCGATTCGTCGCTGTTCGGAAAATGATGTCCGATGTCGCGCTCGCCCGCTGCGCCTAACAATGCGTCGGCGACCGCATGGGAGAGCACATCTGCATCCGAATGACCTTCAAGTCCGAAGCCGTGCGGAATTTCAACCCCGCCGAGCACGAGCTTCCGCGTTTCGCTCAAGCGATGCACATCGTAGCCAATCCCGCAGCGAAACATCTCGTTAGGCTAATGCAGCTCGAGCCGACCGCTCGAGGCGATAATGCTGAATTTATCCGGCATGTCGGTGCGCGGCGTGAGCTCGATTCGGCCGCCCGCACTTTCGACCAGAAGCAGGCCGGCCGCGATGTCCCAGAGGCTGATGCCCTGTTCGATGTAGGCGTCGAGCCGGCCGCAGGCGACATAAGCCATATCGAGGGCCGCGCTGCCTAACATTCGGCATTTGCGCACCCGATGCACCATCTGCTGGAGCAGCGGCAGGCCGGCATCGATCGTCGCCTGTGTTTTCGCAAGCCCGATTGAGACAACCGCTTCGGCGAGCGTCGTCCGCTGGCTGACGCGAAATTCTTTTCCATTCAACAACGGCCGCTCCCCTTTTTCTCCGCTCCACATTTCCTCGCGCACCGGATCGTAGATCACACCGACAATCACTTCGCCGCGAAAACGGAGCGCGATCGAAACGCAGAAGTGCGGAATGCCGTAGAAAAAATTCACCGTCCCATCGAGCGGATCGACCACCCACTGGTGCTCACTCGATTGATCGCCGACGATTCCCTCCTCGCCATAAAGTGCGTGGCCGGGGAAATGCCGGAGTAAAATTTCCGTGATCAGATTTTGCGCGAGCACATCGACCTCGAGTTTGATGTCGTGCGCGGTCGTGGCGTTAACGATCCGCGGCTGATTGAAATGGGCGCGGAGCAAATCGCCGGCGGCGCGGGCGGCTTCGATGGCCGCTGCGAGAGGTCTGATCACCCGGCGAACCTAACCGATTGCGCGCCGTCGCCGCGAAAAATTTTTCACACCGAAAAAAAGCGGGAGGAGAAATAAATCCTCCTCCCGGGTTGAAGTTAATGTGCGGAAGAACGGTTAAGGCACCGCTCTTCTGTGGAGATCCAGCGTTAGCGTCTGGCCTTCTTCTTCGCGGCCATCTTCTTCTTTGCTGGTGCCTTCTTGGCAGCCTTTTTCTTTGCTGGCATTAGGGAATCCCCCCTTTCAATCCGCAGAGGCGGTCTGTGAACATTGTGTGAATAACTTCACGTTCTTCGAGTCACTAATCGTCACGTTTTTTTTGTCAAACGTTTTTCGCGCGTATTCAAAATTATTTTCAGCAAAGTGCGCGCCAGCTCGGTTTTTTTTGCGCGCGCGAGTTTTTTTGGCGACTCGTTAGGCAAAAAAATCACCAGCTCGTTTTCATCCGCATCCATTCCGAGACCCGGTTGAGCGACATCGTTCGCCACCATCAGATCGCAATTTTTCTCCGCCAATTTACGCGCCGCGTTTTCCTCCAGTTGCTGCGTCTCGGCGGCGAACCCGACGACAAAACAATCGTGTGGCACACTCGTTAGGCTGGCGAGGATGTCGCGCGTTGGCACGAGCGTGAGAGAAAATTCGCCCCGTTCTTTCGGCCGTTTCTGGGGCGCGTACTGCGCCGGTTTGTAATCGCAGACCGCGGCGCACATCACGAGCACGTCGCAATGCGCGAGCTGCGCGGAGACTGCGGCAAACATTTCCTCGCCGGTCGTGACGCGAATCAATTTTGCCTGCGGCGGAGCGGCAATCGCCACCGGCCCGGAGATGAGAACGACCTCGTGTTTTTCTTCGAGCGCGGCAGCGGCGATTGCGTAGCCCATTTTGCCCGAAGAGCGATTGCTCAGGTAGCGCACGGGATCGATCGGCTCGCGCGTCGGTCCTGCCGTGATCGCAAATTTCACGCGATCAGATTTTCCTGCCGCGCGAGCAGGAACTCGGCCCGGAAAGCGATCTCGTCGATTTTCCACAAACGTCCGACGCCTTCGTAACCGCAGGCGAGCATGCCTGCCTCCGGCCCGATGAATTCGATCCCGCGCTTGCCTAACGACGCCACATTTTCCTGGGTTGCGGGATGTTCCCACATCTTGCCGTTCATCGCCGGCGCGAGCAGGATCGGCGCGCGCGTCGCGAGCGCGATTGCGGCGAGCGGATGGCCGGCGAGACCGTGCGCCAGCTCGGCGATGATGTGCGCGGTGGCGGGCGCGATGAGGAGAAGATCGGCGCGGTCGGCGAGCGCGATGTGGCCGGGATGCCAGCTCTGTTTCTCGTCGTAGAAACTGGTCGTGACCGGATTTTTCGAAAGGGTTTGCAGGGTCAGCGGCGTGATGAATTCAGTCGCGTCTCTGGTCATCACGACATGCACATCGTGTCCCTGCTTCACGAGCAGGCTGGCGAGGTCGGCCGATTTGTAAGCTGCGATCGAGCCGGTCACGCCAAGGACGACGGAGCGCTGTTTTTTCGAACTGATTGCTGCAGAATCCATCGTTAGGCGTTAGGCGTCAGGCAATAATCAGGCGGCTGCTCAGGATGCGCTCCGCACCCATGATCTGGCGAAACTTTTGCACGTCTTCCTCCATCGAGCGGCTGATGATGGTGTAGCGGTAATCGCGCCAGAGTTCCATCTCGCGCGCGGCCGTTTTGAGCCGAATGTCGATCTGTGTTCCGGTTTCCGTTCCCCGTTTTGTTAGGCGCCGGCGCAATTCCTCGAGGTCCGGCGGCATAATGAAGACGTCGGCCAGCGCCCGACGGATAAAGGCATCGTCGTATTGCCGGATCGCCGCGGCCCCCTGCGTGTCGATGTCGATCAAAACATCCACTCCTTTGCGCAGGTTGCACAAGATCGGCGCGCGCAAGGTTCCGTAATATTTCCCGTGAACCTCGGCGTGCTCGAGGAATTCACCGGCCGCCACCCGCTCCCGAAATTCTTCCTCCGAAATGAAATGATAATCTTCCCCGTCGATTTCCCCGGCGCGCGGTTCGCGCGTGGTACAGGAAACAGAGTAAACGAAATCCGGCGTCTGGCGGAGCGCGTCGCAGAGGGTCGTTTTCCCCGCACCCGAAGGCGCGGAGACGACGAAGAGAATTCCGTCACGGTTGAAATGTTTACTCAAGGTTTTGCACCTGTTCCCGAATCTTCTCCAACTCGGCCTTGCTCGCGACGACGTGCCGCGAGATCTCGGCGTCGCCTGCTTTTGCGCCCAACGTATTCAGCTCCCGCGAAATTTCCTGAGTGATGAATTCGAGCGTGCGCCCGACCGGCTCATCCTTGCGCAGATGATGAGCAAACTGCGCGAGATGACTTTCGAGCCGGGTGAGTTCCTCGGAGACATCGGAGCGATCGGCAAAGAGGGCGATCTCCTTCAGGAGGCGGTCGTCGTTAGGCAAAAATTCGAACCCGGCGTTCTTTAGCCGCTCGAGCAGGCCGGCGCGGTATTTTTCCGCGACCGCGGGATGGAGTTTACGCACTTCCTCGAGTGAATGGCGCACCGCCTTGAGCCGATGAATGAGATCTTTGGCCAGATGTCTGCCTTCCCGCGCGCGCATCGCGAGGAGCTCGTCGAGCGCAGTTTTGAGGGCGGCTTGCACGGTCGGCCACATTTCGTTAGGGGCGAGTCCATCCTCGGAAAAACGCAAAACGCCCGGCGCTTGCAGGATCATTCCGATCGTAATCTCACCCGCGACGCGCAATTGTTCCTGCAGCGCGCGCATCCTCTCGTGATAGGAACGGGCGAGCGCGCTGTCGAGCGCGAGATTGGGCGCCCCAGTTGCTCTCCGATCCAGGACGACGACGACATTGGTGCGGCCACGACTGACGCGCTCGGCCACGGCCTCGCGGATGCGCGGCTCAAGCGCGCTCAGTTCGCGCGGAAGATTGATCACGATGTCGCTCTGGCGCCGGTTGACGGAGTTGATCTCGACGCTGATGCGCGCGCCGGCGCGATCGCTCTCGCCGCGCCCGTAACCGGTCATGCTCCTCATCGCGCCACAGCTTGGGAAAAACCGCGCGGAATAACAAACGGAAATGCGCGGCGTTTATTGCGATGCGCCGGAACCACGGCCGTGTGTCGAATCGCGCAACGGAACACCCTGATCATAAAGCGCGAGATCATTCTGCAAAGTCTCCGCGAGACCGGATTGGCCCGCCGATTCGGCTCGTTGCGCGCCCTCCCGCGCGGTCTCGATGGCTGCCGCGTAATTTCCGTTTGCCGCAAACGCGGCGGCGAGGACGCGATATGCGATGAGGTTGCGCTCGGCGGCGAGTTGGAAAGCCTGTTTCGCAAACACGAGTGCGCTGCTGCCGTCGCGAATCGCGTCTTCCGGAGCGGTCGCCAAAATCCAGGCGACGGTGAGCGCGGTTGACATTTTGTCGGGCTGAAGGCGGAGAGTCGCGCGGAACTCGGCTACGGCCGGCGCGATTCGTCCCTCCTGGAGCAGCGCGACGCCGAGGTTGTTGTGCATCTCTGCGTTGTTCGGCTCGATTTCCAAAGCAGCCTGCCATTCCGTGATTGCTTCACTCGTTAGGCCCTTTTTCAGGAGTGCGATGGCGAGATTGTTGTGCGCATCAAGATGTCGCGGCGCAAGCTGGAGGGTCGCGCGAAATTCGGCGACGGCGGCATCGAGTTGCCGATCGCGCTGGAGCGCAATCCCGAGGTTGTAATGCGCGCCCACATTCTTCGGGTCGACCGTGATCGCCTGGTGAAAGTAGGAGATCGCGGCGGCGGTCTCGCCCTTATCGAGCAAGGCGTTACCGAGACTGTAGGCGCTATCGGAATCGCCCGGCCGCAGGCGCAGCGCTTCGCGGAATTCGGTGATGGCAGCGTCGCGCTGGCCGCTTTTGTAGAGCGCTTTGCCCAGGTTGCGATGACTCTCGCTGTCGTTAGGCTGACGCCGCACGAGTTCGCGATAATGCTGGATCGCCTCAGCGAATTCGCCTTTTTCCATGAGCGCGTTGGCGAGATTTGTCAGGCCATTGATGTCGCCCGGGCGGATACGCAACGCGGCCCGATCGTGCGCAATCGCCTCGTCGATTTCGCCGAGCTTGATCAAAGCCGTCCCGAGGCCGCGCTCCGCAACATCGTTATGCGTCGTGACCGCAAGGGTATGCCGCCAGAGACTGATTGCGCTGGACCAATAGCCGACCTGTTTCCAAGTCACGAGCATAAGCGCAACAATGGCAAAAGCAGTAACGCTACCAACGACAGTCTCTCGCCGCCGCCATTTCGCGGTAAGATCAGCGACACCCCAAACGAGGAGGAGATAAACACCTATCTGCGGCAGATAGGTGTAACGATCGGCATGCGCCTGCCAACCGACCTGGACTAACCCAATCACTGGCACCAGCATGCCGAGATACCAAAGCCAGCCGACAGAAAGATAGGGAAAGCGCTTTCGCACTCTCAATGCAGCGACGGTGACTACGACAAGGAGGAGTGATGAGAAAAAAACAAGCCAAAGTGACAGGTCCTCCTTCGGATAAGGATAAAAGACCGCCAGGTCAGTGGGCCAAAACATCTGGCGCAGATAGACCCAGATGGTAAGGAGGGCGTTTTCTGCCCGCTCGAGGAAAGACCAGCTTTTACCCGCCGCGATAGCGTGCTCCTGGGAAAGGATGGTCGCGACAGAGGCAGCGACAGAGAGAAGAAGCAGCGGCACCTTTTCCAGTAGCAGCCAACTCGCTTTACAGGAACGAAAGCGCCGCAATGGCCAGTAATCGAGAAGGAGCAGGAGAAACGGGAAGGTTACAAGCATGGCCTTGGAAAGGAGGCCAAGTGTGAGTGCGCCAGCGACAAGCAGATAGGAGCTGAGCCGGGGTGACTTCTTGCAATACCAGTCATAGGCCAGCAGACCAAGCATGAAAAAGACACCGCTAAGCACATCTTTACGTTCCGAGATCCAGACGACCGATTCGACGCGCAAGGGGTGAATGGCGAAGATGGCAACGACAAAGGCGCTTCGCCAGACCGCTCCGGTCATTGCTTTTAAGGCGAAGAAGAGTAACAGGACTACGATTGTGTGAAGAAGGACGTTGGTAAGGTGATAACCGCCGGCCTGGAGGTGAGTCCATTGCGCGTCCAGCATGAGGGAGATAGAAGTGAGAGGATGCCAGTTACCGACTAATGGTTGAGTGAAAGCCTTGATCAATCCGGCACGGGTCAAGCCATCGCTGATGGACGGGTTTTGGTAGACATAGTAACTGTCGTCATAGTTTAGGAAACCGAAGCTGACGCTGCGGCCGAAGATAACCCAGGTGATCGCGATCAACCCGAAACAGATCGCAGGAATAACCCAACTCTGTCCTGCTTGCCTCGGCGACCTGCCCGGCCGAGTCGGCACCGAGTAGCTTCGGACGGCTTTTCGCGTTCTGCCCGGCGGCTTACGCAGCTTTTGCTTCATTGCCGGGCGGAAAGCCTTCGGCGGCCGCGCCACGCAGTCGCGAGACAACCGAGCCCGTAGCGGATGCTGGCGGCCCAACCAATGGAAGAAGCTTCCGGAAAATACTTGGTCGGACAAGTGACCTCTCCAATCTGGTAGCCCCGGCTAATGATCTGGACGAGCATCTGGTTATCAAAAATGAAGTTATCCGAGTTCTCTTCCAATGGTAACTCCTCGAGAAGAGCACGTGAAAAGGCGCGGTAACCGCTGTGATACTCGGAGAGCTTGGCTCCAAGGAGAAGATTTTCGACCAGGGTCAAAAAGCGATTGGAGACATATTTCCACCAGGGCATCCCACCGCGGAGGGCGCCGCCGCCGAGAATTCGGGATGCAATGACACAGGGGTAGAGGCCGCTTGCCACGAGTGACGCCATCGCCGGGATGAGCGCCGGGGTGTATTGGTAGTCAGGGTGAATCATAATGACAATGTCGGCGCCGGCGGCGAGGGCGAGCCGGTAACAAGTCTTTTGATTGCCACCGTAGCCCCGGTTTCTTGGATGCACTTCCACCTGGGTCTGCGGCAGTGTCCGCGCCATTGCGACGGTCTCGTCCTTACTCGCATCGTCAACCACGATGACGCGATCGACGATTCCGTGAGCCATGACTCCGTCGTAGGTCTGACGCAAAGTGCGGGCCGCGTTATAGGCCGGCATTACAACTACAATGTTATGACCTTCAAGCATCGGCTTTAACCTAGGATTGGAAGGAGCTGGGCCAGGGCACGGCGATGCGGCGCAGGGACAGGAATATCATCAAGGGCGCGGCAAGCAAACCACCGCTGACGATCGTTAGGCGCGGAAGGCCGCCGGGCGGAGAAAACAGCCAGGGTGATGCAATGATGAGTAAAAGGAAATTCCAGCCGGAGCAACGGCGCGTGTTTCGGCGCGGCCGGGAGGCGCGGCAAGGTCCACATTCCGCGCCAGCGGCCGTGCGATTGTTCCAACAGCACATCCTTTCCCTGTCGAATCAATCCATGCCATTCAGTCAGGCGCACGACCGCCGGTCGCGCTCGCTTCCCCGGCAAACTCTCGGGGTTATCGGCACGACAATGCAGGCGGACCGGACAAACATCACATCGCGGTTTTCGCGCAAGACAAACGAGCGCGCCTAACTCCATCAACGCGGAATTAAAGCGGCGTGCACCTTTCTTGGGCATGAGTGCTTTTGCAAGATTCCAGAGGTAGTCGCGACCAGCGGAAGTGTCGACCGGCAGTTTGCAATTTGTGAGGCGGGCGAGCGTCCGGGCGATATTGGTGTCGATGATCGGTTCGGGCAGATCGAAGGCGAAGCTCGCGATTGCACCGGCCGTGTAGCGACCCACTCCGGGAAGCTGCCTAACGACTGTAACATCAGCCGGAAGGCGTCCGCCGAAATTGCCTACAACCAACTTCGCGGCGGTATGCAGATTGCGTCCTCGCGCGTAGTAGCCGAGCCCTTGCCAGGCGTGAAGGACCTCGGCTTCGCTGGCGCGCGCGAGTGCCCGAAAGCTCGGGAATCGCTCCAACCAGCGCTCGTAATACGGCACGACGGTCGCGACCTGGGTCTGCTGGAGCATGAACTCGGAAACCATGATGGCGTAGGGATCGTGCGTCCGGCGCCAAGGGAGATCGCGGCCATTCTGTTGGAACCAACGAAGAAGTCGGCGACGGAATAGTGGCGGGTGGTCGAGCGAAATGAAATTTTCAGCGGGCTGCGGCATGGGTGCGGGAATGATGCCACGAGTAGACAAATCCCCAAGCGACAAACGAGAGAGTTGACGGCACGAACAGCCACGCGAACACCTCCTCGCTCAGAAAGAATTGTGCGATGAGGAGGACGAGCGCGCCGAAAAACATCAGGCGTCCGCCTAACCGATGCGTCGCCCGCCAGGTCTCGGGATTTTCGAGAGTCCAGGGCGTGCGAATGCCGACAAAATAATTCGGCCGCACATTCCCGAGATAATTTCCCAGGACGATGGAGAAGATGAGGACACTGCTTACCATAATTCGGCCGCCTGGGATGCTTCGGCCTAACGAAGTCGCGATCTGGACAAAAAAGACGATGTCCAGCAGCCCCAGAGTCGCGATTCGAACGATCGGCAAAATGACCGGCATGAGACCTTCTTCGCCCGACGTGCGCCGCAGCCTCGGATCGAACCGCGGTAGAATGTGCAGGAGCACGGTTATTGCGAGAGCGGTGAGCGGAGCGATCAGCATCCCGGGCGTTTTCCCGCTCCAGCCATTGATGTTCCCGCGAAGATCCCAGTGTATGGGAACTCGGGCCGGCAGATCGTTCCAATAAATCGCCAGCGCGACAAAGGGCGCGGCGAGCAACAGCAGTTCCAACCAGTTGAGTTTCGATTTCATTTCTTGTGTTTTCCTTTTTTGATCAGGTCGAGAATCCAGCCTAACGAGTCGTCGAGCACGGAGGTTTCGAGCGAATAGGTGACGAACTGGCCTTTTTTCCGTGAGGAGACGAGCCGGGCATGCTTCAGGAGGTCGAGGTGGTAAGAGATACTCGGAGGCGACATGGAGAAGGCGGCGGCGATTTGGCCGGCGGTGAGGTCGTGTTCCTTGAGCATCTCGAGGATGCGGCGGCGGGTCGGGTCGCGGAGGGCTTTGAAGAGAAGGTTCAATGGATATATAATTAGGCAAATATCTAACAGATTGTCGAGTGGCTTTTTATTGAGATGGCTGCTGGCGCCTCGAGGCGCTGCGCAAAGTGGATTTGTCCCGGGGGAAATCGCGACCAAGCCAACGCGCGGAGCCGATGATTGTTTGTTGCTAACGCAACTCCTTGGTCGCGCGCCGCGATTTGAAATCCCGTCCTCGACGGCTGCGCCTTCTGCGTGACGGATCGATTGCGCTACGCTTCACTCAGACTCGGAACAGTGAGGGTATGGGCTGCCGAGTAACAAACCTGCTCGTGCGCCGCGGTCGCGACCGCGAAAATTTCTCGCCTGAACCGGCGAGCGATGTTCTTCTCAGCTCAGCCGCCATGACTGGGCCTGCGCTCAACACTTATTCGGTTCCGCTTACTAAGACGCAAGTGACAGCGTTGCGAGAACTGCTGGAAGAGGGCGGATTCAGCTTTTCGCCCAAGCCGTACACGATTTTTTTCGCGCAAAAGGACAAGCTGAGCGCCGCGGTTTACGAGAAAGGCCCGAAGTTGCTCCTCCAAGGAAAAGGGGTCGAGGATTTCGTACGGTTCGAACTGGAACCAAAGATCCTGCGCGAAGCGCGGCTCGGCTATGAAGAGGTGCATTCTCCGGAAATGTTCATGCCACATTTCGGCATCGATGAGAGCGGCAAGGGCGACTTTTTTGGCCCGCTCGTGATTGCCGGTGCGTTTACCGACCGAGAGATCGCGCGACGATTTTTGGAGAACGGAATCCAGGATAGCAAACGGATCGGCTCCGACGCGCGGATTCGCGCCCTTGCGAAAATGATTCGGCAAACACCCGGTGTAGCCTCGGACATCGTTCTCATCGGCCCCGAGCGTTACAACGAGCTGTATCGGAAGTTCGGCAACCTGAACGCGCTGCTCGGCTGGGGCCACGCGCGCGTGATCGAGAACCTCCTCGCAAAGCGGCCCGATTGTGCGCGGGCATTGTCGGACAAGTTTGCTGATGCGCGCGTAATCGAGAGCGCGCTCTTGCAACATGGCCAGAGCATTCAACTGGAGCAGCGGACCAGAGCGGAATCCGATCCGGCGGTCGCGGCCGCATCGATCCTTGCCCGGGAGGCGTTCATTGATTGGCTCGAGCGAACGGGCAAACGACTTGGGCTTGGCCTTGGGCGCGGCGTCTCAGCGAGCGTAAAAGAAACCGCGCGCCAGTTGGTAGAGAAGGAGGGAGGGGAGGCATTGCGGCGATTTGCAAAGGTGCACTTCCGCACCGCGCATGAGGTCGCCCCTAAGGATTACCCCGCTCCGCCGCCCCGCCGGGAGTGGCGCAAATCGGGTGCGTCTTAAGCGACTGCGGTGGGTGGAGACAAAGAGACCGTCTGGCGGCAAGGGCAAGCTTCCTGCTCTGAAAGTATCTTCAGCCTTGGAAACGAGAGTTCTCATCTTAAACAGCGATCCTGTGTTCCAAGACCGGGTGCTGGCGATCTTTGAGGCACTCGGCAATCTCGAGATGCGGATCGTCCGCTCGCTCTCGGAAGCGATCAGCATTTTGATCCGCGAGGATTTCGACCTTTTTGTGGTTGAAGGCGAAACGCCGGCGGCGATCGAGCAGGCGATCAATTCTCGCCAGCATTTTCCTTCGCTTGGGATCGTCTGTTTGTTGCCGAAGAGCGAGAACGCCGCCTTGCGGGAGCAGGCGAAGGAACAGCAAATTACCCTTCTCACAACCAACTGCAGCGATCGTCGATTACGCCGCCATTTGCAGAGTCTCGTCGTGGCCGCGGAACGGAAAAGCAGTTCCCCGGCCGAGGGGATCGATCCGTGCCACTCACTCATCGGCAACCTCAATCAATTTTCCGCGGCCGAG
>JAICXG010000185.1 GCA_025980625.1 Chthoniobacterales bacterium | reverse complement strand
TTTGGCAATGAAACCGGCGATAACGGCATCGTCGCCCGTGCCCACCTCGACGCGCGTCGAAAGATTGGCCAGCCAGTTCGTGCTTGGGTCCGGCGGAAAGGCGGCGGCGAAACCGAACTGTGAACCGGGCCAGATGGTGTTGACCGAGAGCGCCGTGTCGGTGACATCGTTCAGCGTGAGTGTATAGCTCTGGCCGGAGACTAACGGCGACATCGTCAGGATAACTGTATCGGAGTCGGGGCCGAGCACGGCACCTGTAACCGTCGCGCCCTGGTCGAGCAAGTAATGCGAAGGATCATTCGCGCTCACCGGATCAACAATGCTGTTAAAGCGCACTGCGAGATGGGTCAGATCCTGGTAGAGATACACTGACAAGACCTGGAGCGGGCTGGCGATCCATTGCCGCAGCACTGTCATCGCGGCTTCATGCACCAGGTTCTTGGCCAGAGGCGGCATCTTGGTGGCATCGAGCGCATCGTCGCGCTGATACAAAAGAGAGCCATCCAGGTCGCGAAATTTCACATAAGTGTTGACGAGGTTCTGCTGAGCCAGCGGCGTATAAAAACGGCCGTCGTAGCCCGGACCGTAGCCACCGGGGCGATGGCATTGCGAGCAGTTGGAATCGATCCAGGACCGCATCCGTGTCTGGATTGGCGCCGTTTCATCGGTAATGATGACGGAATGGAGATAGTTCGGGATGTCGGCCTCATTGAGGCTGGGAGTGAACATCCCGAGGTGATTCATCGTGCGCAGCTGGTTATCGGTGCGACCGGTACTCGGATAAGTAAAGTTGCCGTTTAACTGATGCGTCTTAAGGCCAAGCACATAACTGGCCGGTGGGTTATGGCAGAAGAGACAGTCGGACCGGCTCGGATAAGTCCAGGTCTGGATTTTGGTCGTGCCATCTGCCTGCACCACCGGAATGTCCTCGTCTAATCCGCCCGGCAGAAGATCGGCATCGCTATTGTCGTCGCGCCATTTGTAAGTGACTCCGTAGACCGCGCCAAACTCGTCCCGGACGAGGAGCCGGGTCTCGAGCCGCTTCGTTTGCTGGGTCTGCTCGTTCACGACCAGATCGAACTCTTTCACAAAGACGGTGCCATTGGGAAAGGTCCATTCCCCGGTCGGGACGAAGTTGATTTGTTCATCCGCGGTGTAGGGTGGCCCATCGTTAGGCAAAGCCATCCAGCGATGCTTCAAGGCGCCATCTGACCAGAGCGGAGAGTTGGGCTGAAAGGGAATCAAACCAGGCGTCGGAACGACATTCTTGACGTCGGTAAACGCGCCGGTCGCGGAAAGGACCGGCGGGAAATCGAATGCCCCGCTGTAAGAGGGCATGACGCCGTTGAGATAGGCCCCGATCGGCTCGCGTGTATCGAGACCGTATTCCTGCGCCAGAGCAACCGACCCGGTCAGCGCCGTCGCGAGGAAAATGAATCGAGCAAAGCTACTCTTAGCGCGCGCTTCCAGCATTTATGACCGTCTGCTGAGTTATCCGATAGACTTCGACGAGAGCGACGCCAGTGAGGCCGTTCTTCCCGGAGACAATCGCAGTGTAACCGCCCGCCGGGAGCGTCGCGAGGATAGCCGCTTCGAGATCATTGGTCGGCGCTAGCCCGGTGGCTTCAATGTCGGCCTGCTGAGTGTCCTTCCAGTTATCATTTGTAATGACGTTACCGTTGGCATCGTGCAACTCCAAGACCGGATCGACCAATGCATCGGTGATCCCGAAAGCAACCAGCGACGGCCCGATAGCCCGAATCAACACGGTGCCATCGAGAGAACCTGGCGGCCCAAGGATAAAGCCACCGATCATCACATTGTCGCCGGTCCCGACAAAGCCGCGGGTGCTGATGTTGGCGAGGCGCAGACTGGTGCCGCTATCCAAATCGTATGCCTCGACTAGCCCTACGCCGGTTACATCGCCATTCCCTTTCACGATCGCCGTGTACTCGCCCGGATCGAGGGTGGTGATAATCGCTGACTCGAGGTTGTTTGTCGGCGCAATACCCGTCGCAGCGATATCCGCGGCGTCAGGGCTGTCCTGCCAGTTGTCATTGCTTGCGATGAGCGTTTGATCGGCGGCGTGTAACTCCAGCACCGGATCTGGCAGCGCATTTGTGATTCCAAAGTTGACCAGCGATGGGCCGATCGCGCGCAAGAGGATACGCTTGCCGGTGCTGATTGCGAGCATCGAAGATTGGTTTGCCGAATCATCAGAGATGATGATACCGCCGATTAGAACCTGATCGCCGGTTCCCACTTCCAACCTGGTTGAGACGTTGACCGAGGCAGCGGCCGGGGTCGGGGTCGGTGTGGGTGTAGGTGTCGCACTCGGGGTAACTGTAGGACTCGGCGTTGCCGTTGGGGTCGGAGTTGAAGTTGGTGTGGCTGTGGGAGTCGCAGTCGGGGTTACAGTCGGCGTCGGGGTCGCAGTTGGAGTCGGAGTTGCCGTTGGGGTGGGAGTCGGAGTCGGTGTTGGTGTCGGTGTACCGGCAGTAACAGTGACGGAACCCACCATCCCGCAACAGCCACCGTGGGGCAGACAGTAGTAATTGAAAGTCCCCAGCCCCAGACCGTTCGTGCCATCAAAGGTGACATCAAAGGTCTCTCCGTTATTCAAGATACCAGAGTCCCACAGGCCGTCCGGGCTTCCGGGGGTCCCGGAAGTGGAAGAATGAAAACTATCGTCCCAGATCCAGTGGACGGTGTCGCCCAACTGAATGGTCACATCCTGCGGTGTGAATTTCAGCCCACCCAGCCCCACATGGACCGTGACGGTGGCGGCATTGGCTTGCAAGGGGGCAGCGACGCCGAGCATCGCGAAAAGCGCTCCACAACAGAGGACAGAAAGCCAATGCGCGGTGCGCGTGATGGTGAGGCGAGAGTCAGTGGATGGCAGCATGGCGAAAATTGCGTCTATCGTAATGTTCCCTCACAGCCAGCGTCAAGCCAAAGTTCCCGCCTTTTTCGGAAAAATTCCCGCGCCCCGCCGGCTGCTACTGTCAAAATTGGGACGGGGTGGCCGCATGACATGTCGATGCTGTTCGACGCAACGGCCGCTCCCGCGCCGAGAGCGAGCAGTCCGCAAGGCAGGCTACCACCCTCGACAAGCACTTAGCAACTCATGGCTGAGTAATCTTATAAACTTCCACCAAAGCAACCCCGGTCCCGCCGTCTTTCCCCGCAACGATCGCAGTGTGCGCGGTTCCCGGGACGGTGGCAAGAATGGCCGACTCGAGGGGGTCTTGCGGCGCGATGCCTGTCGCCGCGATCTCGGTCGCTTGTGTGTCCTGCCAATTGTCATTGCTCATGACGAGCGCGCCATTTTCATCGTGTAACTCGAGGGTTGGATCGGCCAGGACATCGGTCAGGCCAAAGGCGGCCAGCGAAGGCCCGATCGCGCGCACCAGGATTGTGGACGCACCGCTTCCGTTGCCGAGAATGAAGCCGCCAATCATGACGTTACTCCCGGCCTCGACAAAGCCACGGGTGCTGATGTTGCCTAATTGAGAATTAGCGGTTTCATCCAAGTCATAGCCTTCGACCAAGCCGATGCCGCTGGCGTCGTTCTTTCCTCGCACAATCGCGGTGTAACTGTCCGGATCGAGTGTCGTAACGATGGCTGACTCCAGATCACTCGTCGGAGCTATGCCGGTGGCTTCGATATCGGCCTGCTGGTTGGTGCCATCGCTGTCGCGAATCTTCCAGTTATCATTGGTCATGAGCAAGCTGCCGTCGCTGGCGTGCAACTCGAGGAGCGGATCCGCCAAAACGCCGGTGAGCCCGTAATTCACCAGAGAAGGCCCGATTGCCCGCAGCAGGACCCGCTTCGGGTCGTTGCCGGTGATAATAAAGCCGCCGATAAGGACATTATCACCACTCTGCACCTGCAATCGCGTCGAAACATTGAGCAGCTGCGCCGGGGCGGGATTTGGGCTGGGCGTAGGCGTAGGTGTGGGGGTGGGTGTTGCGCCCGCGACGACGACGCTACCGACCATCCCGCAACAGCTCCCGTGCGGAGTGCAGTAATAAGAGATCGTACCCGGTGTGGTGAAGGTGAAGGAGAAACTGGAACCCGAGGTCTTGATTCCGGAATCGAACAATCCACTGGGTTGATCGGGCGAACCAGAAGTTACACTGTGATCACTGCCTTGCCAAATCCAGGTGACCGTGTCTCCGGGCTGAATTGAAACGGTGAATGGATCGTAGGTCAGGCTATGGTTGGGCGCTACATTTACGGTGAAAGTCGCACCCGGTGCGGCACCTCCGGTAAGGAGATAGAGGCAGCTAATGCCAGCCAGGAAAATGAATCGGGCGATCTTTGTGCTCGTCATAGGTTGCTTTCTTTTTTGCGGTCTGTTATTCCACCGTCACCGGGTAATGCAGCGAAACCAGCCGAAGGTTACGGAAAGATTGGGAATTAAAGTGACGATCGGCAACCTGGCAGACGCAGTATTCCGCGGCCAAATCAGATTGGGCCGAGGTTGTCGAATCAGTTGGCATCTGAGGGGCTTCCGCGAAAACGCCGAACTTTCGCCGGCGCGAGAACCTCCGCGACACTTGCGGATGACAAGCAGGGCAGCCCGTGGAAATAGTCAGGCTTACATTCCAACCTCAACCAATCATCTCACCTATGATGTTGTTCGCGCGCTTCCTGCCAGTCCTTCTCTCGGTTCCGTTTCTTGCCATCCCACTTTCCGCCGTGGAAGGGTATCCCTCGTCTTCATTCGCGCCCATGACTGAAAATCCATTGCTCAAGGAGAGTCCGCTCGACTTCCATTACCCGCCATTCGACAAAATCCATGACACGAATTTCCGGCCGGCTTTTGCAGAGGGGATGGAAGAACAACTCAAGGAAATCCAACTCATCACCCGCACGCCCGGCGAGCCGACGTTTGCGAACACGATCGTGGCCTTCGAAAAGGCGGGTCAACTTCTCGGCCGGGTCGACCGCATCTTTTCCAATCTGGTGGGCGCGAATACCAATCCTGAGTTGCAGAAAATTGAGACGGAGATGGCGCCAAAGCTGGCCAAACACCGCGACGAGATCTATCTCAACAGCGCGCTCTTTCAGCGCATCAAGAAACTTTACGACCAGCGCGACCAGCTCGGGCTCGACCCGGAATCGAAGTATCTCATCGAGCGCACTTACAAGGATTTCGTCCGCGCGGGGGCGAAACTTTCCGACTCCGACAAGACGAAGCTCAAGCAGATGAATGCTGAGATCGCCGAGTTACAGACAAAGTTTTCACAGAATGTGCTCGATGAGAAGAATGCCTCCTCGGTTGTCGTCCGGGATAAGGCGAAGCTCGCCGGTCTTCCCCCTAACGAAATCGCGGTCGCCAGCGCCGCGGCCAAGCGAGAAAAGAAGGAAGGTAAGCTTGTCATTCCTCTCCAAAATACGACTCAGCAGCCGGCGCTCGTTAGTCTGAAGGACCGCGCCCTGCGCGAGCACATCATGCAGGTCTCACTCGGGCGCAACAGCCACGGCGGGCAATGGGATAACCGTGAAGTCGTTTTGAAGATGGTGAAGCTGCGCGCCGAGCGCGCTCAGTTGCTCGGCTATCCAAGTCATGCGGCTTATCAGCTCGAAGACCAGACGGCTAAGAACGTCGAAACGGTCAATCATCTCCTC
>JAICXG010000340.1 GCA_025980625.1 Chthoniobacterales bacterium | reverse complement strand
GCGCGGAATCTTCCCACTCGGGGTGTTGATGATGAACTGGATCTGGCCGTTCTTCACCAGGTCGAGAACGTTAGGCCGGCCGGCGCCGATCTTAAAAACCTCGCTCACTTCCACGCCGCCGGCCCGGAGCGCGCCGGCGGTGCCTTCAGTCGCGACGATGCTGAAACCGATGGCAGCATACTCGCGCGCGACCGCGATCACGTTCTGCTTGTCGACATCCTTCACGCTGATGAAAACGGTGCCGGCGCGGGGGAGCGGCCAGGCACTGGCGAGCTGCGATTTGGCATAGGCCAGGCCGAGATCGGCGTCGATCCCCATCACTTCGCCGGTCGATTTCATTTCCGGGCCTAACGAGATATTTACGCCCTCGAAACGGAGGAACGGGAAGACCGCTTCCTTCACGGAGTAATGGGTTGGGACAATTTCCTTCGTGAAGCCAAGCTCGCCTAACGACATTCCAGTCATGACCTTGGCCGCCAGTTTGGCGAGCGGAACGCCAATCGCCTTGCTCACGAAGGGCACCGTGCGCGAGGCGCGCGGATTGACCTCGAGGACGTAGAGTTTCTCGTCCTTGACCGCGAACTGCACGTTCATCAAGCCGCGCACGTTCAGTTCGCGCGCCATTGCTTTCGTTGCGCCCGCAATTTCATCGAGAATCTGTTGTGAGAGGGAAAAGGTGGGAACGACGCAGGCGCTGTCGCCGCTGTGAATGCCGGCTTCCTCGATGTGCTCCATGATCGCGCCGATCACCGCCGTTTCTCCATCGGCGATGCAATCCACATCGACCTCGATCGCGTCCTCAAGAAAGCGATCGACCAGCACCGGTCGTTCCGGGCTGAGCTCGATGGCGCTCTGCATGTAACGACGTAGATCTTCGGGAAGATAAACCAGCTCCATCGCCCGACCGCCGAGAACAAACGATGGCCTAACGAGCACCGGATAGCCGATCCGTTCTGCAATCTCGACCGCTTCTTCCTCGGTCGTAGCCGAACCGCTCGGGGTCTGGCGCAAGCCGAGGCGATCGAGCGTTTCGGCGAAAAGTCTGCGATTTTCCGCGAGTTCGATGCTCTCCGGCGGTGTGCCGATGATCGGCACCCCGGCGGCTTTGAGCCCGGCGGCGAGATTGAGCGGGGTCTGCCCGCCGAACTGCACGATCACACCCTCCGGTTTTTCCTGCTCGTAAATGTTGAGCACGTCCTCGTGGGTAAGCGGCTCGAAATAGAGTTTGTCGCTCGTGTCGTAATCGGTCGAAACGGTTTCCGGGTTGGAGTTCACCATGATGGTCTCGATCCCGAGTTCGCGCAGGGCGAAGGCGGCGTGAACGCAGCAGTAATCAAACTCGATTCCCTGGCCGATCCGATTCGGCCCGCCGCCGAGGATCATGATTTTGCGCTTGTCGTTAGGCCGGATTTCATTCTCGTCGCCGTAAGTGGAGTAGTAATACGGAGTGAACGCCTCGAACTCGGCCGCGCAGGTATCGACGAGCCGATAGGTGGGGGTGACGCCGACCGCGATGCGGAGCGCGCGAATCTCCCGCTCGCTCGCGCCTAACGAGTGCGCAAGCTGCCGATCGGAAAAGCCGAGCTTCTTGGCGCGACGCAGGGCCGACACGTCCCCGGCGACGCCGCGCGAACGTAGCACAGGCATCCTGCCTGTGGGGCGACCGGGCGTCTCGCCCGGTGTTTCTTCAACGCTGCACAAAACGGCGTTCTCTCCGAGGCTAAATTCACCGTCCTTTAATCCGGCCTTCTCCGGGTTACCCAGCAGATATGTCCGGGTGCGTCCCAGTTCGTCGAGATCGCGCACGATTCGGTCAAAGTTTTCATCCTGCCAAAGGGGACCGCTCCGCTGGAACGCCTCATTGATCCGTCTGCCGGTAAATGATTTCCAGGAGTGAAGAATCTCGCTCAGCTCGCGGCCACCCGACGGGTGGAGGATTGCATGGACGTGGTTTGGCATGATGACCCAGGTATCGAGCAGGTAGCGTTCGCCATCGAAATGGCGCAATGCTTGTTCGACGATCGCGCGCGCTTTCGGTTCCCGGAGCAGACACTCGCCATGGCCGCTGTCGAGCCAGCGCTCACGTTCTTCGCGGAACCGGTGCTGGTATTCATGCCTGGCTTTCGCGTCCCAAGGTTCGGGATGAAATTTCCGCCAGGTTTCGAGTTCCTCGCTCCATTGACGGCGGAGGGCCGCCGGGACGGCATCGGCGAGACGAAAGGTAACGAAATAGGTCGCGCCCTCCTGACGCCAGTGCGGAAGATTGCGGTGGGTGATTTTTACCGGGGCGTGAGGATCGATTCCGCGGAAGGTTGGCGACGGGTTTGATTCACCGGGCGAGACGCCCGGTGGCCCCACAGGCAACATGCCTGTGCTACAGGGCTCGGCGGCGGGCGGGCTTCCAGCCTGCCCGAGTGTTCGTTGCGGAGCCGACGGGCTGGAAGCGCCGTCAGCCGTGTCAGGCTGGAAGCCTGACTTCCGACCTGCGGCGAGTGTTTCCGCCTCCTGCACTACCTGGCGAATGTTCTCCAAGAACCACGGATCGATCTTCGTTAGGCCGTAAACTT
>JAICXG010000327.1 GCA_025980625.1 Chthoniobacterales bacterium | reverse complement strand
TGTACCAGCAGATCAATCAAGTAACGCAATGACGCTGACGCTGCTGCTCGCCTTTCTCGTTCAGCCGCTTGCCTGCCACGCCATTCATTCGGATTGGATCAGCGGACGCGATCTGGCGCAGGCGAATCCGGCATTCTCGACTTTGCCGGCCGATCTGCAGCTCAGCCCCGCTCCGCTTCCCGGGCAGCAGCGCGTGTTTCGGGCGGGCGAATTGCGGCGTATTGCCGTCGCGAACCACCTCACGGTAGCCCCTGCCTACACCGAAACCTGCTTCGCGTGGCCGGTAAAGATACCCGATCGCGCCACACTGGTTACAGCAATCGGCAAAACGCTTGCCGGGCGCAATCCACACGTCGAAATCCTGGAGCAAAGCCTCATGCCCGCCCCCGAGGGCGAAGTCGTGTTTCCGCTGTCGGGCATGAGCGGCATCTCCAGCCACCCCATCATCTGGCGTGGCTATGTCCTCTACGCCGGTACGCGCCGCTTCCCGATCTGGGCGCGCGTCCGGGCAACCGTTACAGAACCGCGCGTCGTAGCAACCAATCTGATCCGAACAGGTGACATCCTAAAACGGTCCGACCTGCGGCTTGAAACCTACCAGGGCCCTGTCGATCGGGATGCCTTTCTCTCCGATCTACCCTCTGCCGTGGGCATGATCGCCCGCCGCGATCTCCCGGCCGGATCTCCCATTTCCGATTCGATGATCGCGAAGCCGCGCGATGTCGAACGCGGCGACCTGGTCAGCGTCACGGTTCAATCCGGCGCTGCCGTGGTTGAAGCGCAGGGGCTCGCGGAACAAAGCGGACGCCGCGGCGATATCATCACCGTGCGTAACCCGCGCACCGGCAAGATTTTTCATGCCCGTATTCAGGACAAAGGTTCCGTGATAGTTGTTCCCGGCGGTTTTTTTGGCCTCGTTGGCGAAGGTAAGAAATCGTGACCCGCGGCGCCTTTTTAATGATCCTGTTCCTGTGCGGGTCCGCTCACTTGCTGGCCGACAGATCCCACAAAAAGCCGCAGCAGGCGCAGAAATCCGCACTCGATGAATATGTCGAAGCAGCGCACAGGAGAGCCGCATCGGCCCTTTCCGAAAGCCCGGGCTCTCTCTGGTCCGGTCCGGCTCCTTTGGCTGACATGGCCGCCGATGTGCGTGCTCGCAGCATCGACGATATCGTCACCATCATCGTGAACGAGCAGGCCTCTGCCGTTGCCACCGGCACCACCAAAACCGGCCGTACGTCCAGCGCGAATGCTTCCATCACTTCCGCCGCCGGCCAGCTCAAGGCCGCCGGAAGTCTCGCCAATCTCCTGACCGCAAACTCCAACACCGCACTCAACGGATCCGGCACAACCTCCAGGCAAACCACTCTCACAACGGTAGTTACGGCCCGCGTCGTGGACGTGCTCCCGAACGGGTATCTCGTCATTGAAGGATCGAAGACGGTCTTGGTGAACTCGGAAAATCAAGTCATCACGTTGAGAGGGGTTGTTCGTCCCGCCGATCTTTCCACCGCAAACACCGTGCAGTCGGGGAGCGTGGCGCAAATGGAGTTGAAGATCAACGGCAAGGGCGTTGTGAACGATGTAATCCATCGCCCCAACTTCCTCTACCGTCTTCTGCTCGGCATACTTCCGTTCTGATATGTCCACTCTCCGCCGTTACCTCGCCAGCTTCTTTCTTCTGTCGGCGGTCGCGGCCGCGGCCACGGGCGAAGAGCACGGCGTGCGCCTCAAGGACCTGGTAACAATCGAAGGGGTCCGCACCAATCAGCTCGTCGGCTATGGCTTAGTCGTCGGCTTAAACGGAACGGGCGATCGCCAGCAGACTCTTTTCTCCGCCCAAAGCCTTACGAATCTGCTTCAGCGCATGGGCGTGAGCGTCTCTCCGACGTTGATCACGGTCAAGAACACCGCCTCCGTGATCGTAACCGCTACGCTTCCCGCTTTTGGCCAACCCGGTGCGAGTGTCGACGCCACGGTCGCCGCTATTGGCGACGCCTCGAATCTGCAGGGAGGCTTACTCGTGCTCACTACCTTGCGCGGCATCAACGGCCAGGTATATGCAACCGTGCAAGGTCCGGTCATCACCGGAGGATTCATCGCCGGCCGCTCGTCTGCGAATTCGCAAACCGTCAATCACCCTACGGTGGGACGAATACCGAACGGCGTTTCCATCGAGCGTGTCGCTCCGTCGGTTCAACTCGGCAACACCGTCAAGCTGCAATTAAAAGATGCCGATTTCATGACATCAGCGCGAATCTCGGAGGCCGTTAATCACCACTTTGCAGCCGCGGGCACGATCGCTCACGCCGACAATCCCGGTCTGGTTACGGTTTCCCTTCCCGCAAAGTACAGTACGCAGCCGACGGAATTCGTTGCCGAACTCGAAGCTCTCGACGTTGAACCCGATCGCGTCGCCCGCGTAGTAATCAATGAAAGGACCGGCACCGTCGTTCTGGGCAGCGAAGTACGAATTGCGCCCGTCGCCGTCATGCACGGAAATTTGACAGTCGAGATCCAGACGCACTTGATTCCGGTGCCGAATGGGCCTTTTTCCAGCGCGCCCGGCACAGTGGCGCCGGAAACTACGGTCGCTGCCAAAGCCGAGAAGTCGAGGAACATCGTGCTTAACAACGGCGCGACAGTCGAGGAACTGGTCAAAGCCCTCGCCGCGATCGGATCCACTACCCGGGACGTAATCGCGATCCTCGAGAGTCTGCGCGCTGCCGGCGCTCTGGACGCCCAATTGGAGGTTATCTAGAATCCAATGCCTATTACCGCAACCACTCCCCTG
>JAICXG010000194.1 GCA_025980625.1 Chthoniobacterales bacterium | reverse complement strand
GGCCCACGCGGTCGATTAGTGTCGACGGAGCATCATGAATAGAGCCGCGTGGGGCGAAGCCTTTTACGCGGCCGATGATGTGCTCGCTTCGGCCGCCCATCTCGCGTCGAAGGACAAGAAAGTCGAACGCGTCGCGATCTGGACGCCTGATAAGGATCTGGCGCAATGCGTGCGAGGGACGCGCGACGAGTGACATGTGTCCAGGGACGAACACGAAGACTTCACGGCTTCGGAATGTCTAAGTCTTTGCAGATCTTCTGCGCGAGAAACTCGATGATCTCGCGATGACGCGGAATGGCGGACGATTTCTGCGCACGTCGATTGACGTAAATGCTGTGATTGCCGCCTTCGCGCAGGAATTCACAGCCATTCTTTTCAAGGTGCCGAATCAGGTCACGCCGCTTCATCCGGTCGCGAGCGGTTCTCGCAGGACCTCAGCACCGCGCAATGACTCCTCTGCCAATTCGCGATTCGCCTGCAAAACCATCTCGACCGCTTCCTTCAAGTTTGCACGCGCTTCTTCCAGCGTTGCGCCTTGCGTATTCGCACCGGGCAGCTCTTCGACGAATGCGGCGTAGCCCTCGGGAAATTTTCGGAAGACCGCAGTCAGCTTGATTTCCACGTCGACCTTGTAGCACACAACACGAGTGCTGGACAGCTACGTCTTCGAATAGAGCTCCGCCCGGCTTTGAGGGCGCGGCCATGAAATCTAACATTGACCCAAAATGATCGTGCACCTCGTCGATGGCACTTACGAACAGCGTAAAAGGCTTTGCCTCACGCGTCGTTTGCTCTTCCGTCACGTTACGTTACCAGCACCGGAACCAACCTGAAGACGCTAACCTCGGGCGCTCTCTATCTCGTTCGATTCCTATCGACTGGACGGATTGGCTCACTCCCGCTCGCTTGCGAGTAGGAGTTCACTCGTCCAACTCTCGAGCTGCAGGTAAAGGGTAGTCCGCATTATGGCATGGCCGTTGGGGTCGCAAGGATGAGACGGCCTCCTTCGCGTCGGAAGCCTCAGTTGGCGCTTTCGGGAGCGCTAACTTGCGCTTGCGGGCGCGCTGGTCTGCGGTTCGGCGGCTTTGAAGAGGAGCTTGCCGTTGTCGACGGTGACGTGCACGAGGTCGCCTTGTTTGACCGTGCCGCGGAGCAATTCCTCCGCGAGCGGATCTTCGAGGTAACGCTCGACCGCGCGCCGCATCGGTCGCGCCCCGTAGGTCGGGTCGTAGCCTTTCTCGATCACAAACTCGTGCGCGGCCTGGTCCAGACGAATCTCGATTTCCTTGGTTTGCAGGCGCTTCTTCACCTTGTTCACTTCGAGGTCGACGATCTTCATCAGGTCGGGCTTCCCGAGGGTGTGGAAGACGATGATCTCATCGAGGCGATTGAGGAACTCCGGCTTAAAGACGCGCTTTGTTTCTTCGAGAATTTTCTCCCGCATCGTCTCGTAGTCGGCCGTGTCACGCGGCGCGCCAAAGCCCATCACCGTTTGTTTCTTGATCAGCTCGGCCCCGACATTCGAGGTCATTATGATGATTGTGTTCCGGAAATCGATCTTCCGGCCTAACGAGTCGGTGATTTTGCCTTCCTCTAAAATCTGGAGAAGGAGATGCATCACGTCGGGATGCGCTTTTTCGATCTCATCAAAGAGCACGACCGAATAGGGACGGCGCCTGACGGCTTCCGAAAGTTGGCCGCCTTCTTCATAACCGACATAGCCGGGAGGGGAGCCGATCAGACGCGAGGCGGTGAATTTTTCCATGTACTCCGACATGTCGATCTGGATGAGCGCGTCGGAATCGCCGAACATGAATTCGGCGAGGGTGCGAGCGAGAAAGGTTTTGCCGACACCGGTCGGGCCGAGGAAAACGAACGAGCCGATGGGGCGCCGGGGATCCTTGAGATCGGCGCGCGAACGGCGCAGCGCCTTGCTGATCGCGGCCACCGCTTCGTCCTGCCCGATAACCCGTAGCTTGATCTCGCCTTCCATGGCGAGAAGCTTGGCGGTTTCCTTTTGCTCCATTTTCTGGAGCGGAACGCCGGTGACCTTCGAGATGATGTGCATCATGTCGTCCGCGGTCACGAGCACTTCCTTTTCTTCACGCTGCTCGCGCCATTCGCCGAGAATGCGTTCCAGTTTTTCCTTTGCCTGTTTCTCTTTGTCGCGCAGAGCGGCGGCTTTTTCGAAATCCTGCGCCTTAATCGCGGCCTCTTTCTCAACGCGAATTTCTTCGATCTCTTTCTCGATCTCCTTCACGTCGGGCGGACGGGTCATGGCGTTGATGCGGGCGCGCGCGCCGGCTTCATCCATCACGTCGATCGCTTTATCGGGCAGGAAACGACCAGTGATATAACGCTCGGAAAGTTTGACCGCGGTCTCGAGCGCTTCGTCGGTCAACTTCGCCTTGTGATGCGCTTCATATTTCGGACGAAGGCCTTTCAAAATCAGAATCGCCTCATCGATCGTGGGCGCATCGACTTTCACGGTTTGGAAACGCCGTTCGAGCGCGGCGTCCTTCTCGATGTATTTGCGATACTCGTTCAAAGTCGTCGCCCCAACACACTGTAATTCGCCGCGGCTCAACGCTGGTTTGATGATGTTGCTCGCGTCCATCGCGCCTTCCGCGGAACCGGCGCCGACGATGGTGTGCAGTTCGTCGATAAAAAGAATGACATTCTTGGAGCGCCGAATCTCGTCCATCACCGCCTTGATCCGCTCCTCGAACTGGCCGCGATATTTCGTTCCCGCGACCATCAGCGCGAGGTCGAGGGTGACGACGCGCTTGTCGCGCAACAACTCGGGCACATTGCCGTTGGCAATTTCCTGCGCCAGGCCTTCGACGATCGCCGTCTTGCCGACGCCGGCTTCGCCTAACAATACCGGGTTGTTCTTCGTCCGGCGGCAGAGCACCTGGATGACGCGCTCGATTTCGTTCTGCCGTCCGATCACCGGGTCGAGCTCGCCTTTCTTCGCGAGATCGGTGAGGTCCCGGCCAAACGCGCGCAGCGCCGGGGTCTTGACGTCCTTCTTCGAGCCGCCTTCGCTCGCGCCCATTTCTGGGTCGCTTTCCGGCGGAGTAAAATTTGGATCGAGCTCCTTGAGGATCTCGTTGCGAGTGCGCTCGATATCGACTTCGAGGCTCTTCAAGACGCGCGCCGCCACCCCCTCACCTTCGCGGAGCAGGCCGAGCAGGATGTGTTCGGTCCCGACATAGGAATGATTGAGCGCGCGCGCTTCCTTGCCCGCGAGGGCCAGCACTTTCTTCACCCGCGGAGTGTAGGGAATATTGCCGACCATTTTGGTTTCCGGGCCGGAGCCGACTTGCTTTTCGACTTCCATTCGCACCGTCTCCAGATCGAGCCCCATTTTCTGGAGAACATTGACGGCCACACCCTGGCCGAGCTTGATCAGCCCGAGCAGGAGATGCTCGGTGCCGACGTAGTTATGATTGAAGCGGTCCGCTTCTTTACGGGCCAGCGCAAGAACCTGCTGGGCCCGAGGAGTAAAATTATTCATGGTGGTTCGAGTCGGAAGGTGGTTGATCCTCGCGCTCCCGCGCCACTTTATCCATATCAGGTTTGGGAAAGAGTTTCAAACGAGCGCGGATGATTTCGGCGCGCAGATAGTCGCGCTCTTCCGCGTTGAGTTTCTGCTGCGATGCCTTCTGCAAATGTGCCGGTTGCGTTTCGATGAACAGCTCGTCGATCGGCAGCCGCCGCTCTTCCGGGAAAGCACCAAGATCGACCCCAAGTTTCATGATCGAGAGAAGGTTGAGCGCCTCTTTCGAGGTCATCGCATGCGCGTAAGTGAGCACGCCGTATGCCCGACCGATCTGGTCGGAAAGGGTATCGGGCTTTTTCTGGGTCAACATCTGGCGGGCATCGTGTTCCTTCTCGATGATCGTCTCGATCACTTTGGTTAGGCGTGAGATGATTTCCTCTTCCTTTTCCCCTAACGTTGTCTGGTTCGAGATCTGGAAAAGGTTGCCCATCGCCTCGGTGCCCTCGCCGTAAAGACCGCGGACGGCCAGGCCGATCTTGTTCACGGCCTGGATCACCTGGTTAATGAGATCGCTCAGGACCAACCCGGGCAAATGCAGCATCGCCGAGGCGCGCATGCCGGTCCCGACGTTGGTCGGGCAGGCCGTGAGATAACCGAGCCGCTGGTCGTAAGCGATGTCGAGTTTGTGCTCGAGCGTGCTGTCGACTTTATCGACCAGCTTGAAAGCGTTTTTGAGTTGAAGGCCGGAGCGGATCGATTGCATCCGCAAGTGATCCTCTTCGTTGATCATGATGCTGAGCGTCTGCCTGCGATTCATGATCACTGCGCTGCCCACGCCTTTGGCGGCGTGCTCGCGACTGATGAGATGGCGCTCGACCAGCACTTGTTTTTCGAGTGCGGAAAGATCCTGGAGCAACTCCGAGAATGAGTCCTGCATTTCGCTCAGGCCTTCCACATGCGGCCGGATCTGCTCCAACACCTGGGTGCGCTCGGCCTTCTTTGCCCAGCCCGGAAAAGCGCGATCGCGCAGGTTGCGCGCGAGCCGCACCCGGCTGCTCACCACCACCTGGTGATGCGGGCCTTCACCGCGGAGCCATTCTCCCGAATTGGTCATCACTTGTGAAAACTTCATCGTTAGGCTAACTCGCCATCTCGTGCTCGAGCCGCTTGATCTGATCGCGCAAACTCGCGGCCGTTTCGTAATTTTCTTCCGCGACTGCTTTGCGCAGGCTGTCGTTCAGCACCCGCATCTTGTCGCTTAACTGCATCTGCCGCGCAGCGCGTTCCGGCAGTTTGCCCACATGTTCCGTTCCCTTGTGCATTGCTTTAAGAAGCGAATCGAGTCCTTCGCCAAAAGTCTGATAACACGCGCTGCAACCAAGTCGTCCCGTCTTCTTAAAATCCGCCTGGGTAAAACCGCAGACCGGGCACTTCTGGCTGGTCGCCCCTTTCTCGATCTCTTCCGCGGCGCCGATGCCTAACAATAAGTCGGCGAGCGCAAATCCGGTCGGATCCTGCACGCCTTTTTCCTTCGAACACGCGTCGCACAGATTCACCTTCTGCATTTTGCCCTCGAGGATTTGGGTCAGGAAAACCGAAGCGTCATTGCATTTACAAACATCGCACAGCATGGCTGCTCAATTAGACCACAAATCGGTCAAAAGATTCAACTCACACTCCAGACCGATTCTTCTCTCTCGTATTTCGCGCGAAAACGAGCCGTCACTCCTGAAAAATTGGAGTCCCGGTTTCGCGCGTCAATTCGCGGAAGCGCGTGATCGTTCGGTTGGTGATCGGCCCCGGTTTGCCGCTGCCGATGGTG
>JAICXG010000302.1 GCA_025980625.1 Chthoniobacterales bacterium | reverse complement strand
CCGGTCCTGCGGCACCGCCGGATAATCGACTGGCGCAACCCAGAGGCCGCGGGCGCGCAGTTCGTGCCCGAGCCGATACATGCGCTCGCGATCGCCGATCACGAGCGGCATGATGTAAGTGGTGGAATTGCCGGTGTCGATCCCGAGCTTGCGCAGTTGCGCGTGAAAATAATCGGCGTTCTCCCAGAGTTGCCGGCGCAGCTCCGGCCGGCTGGTTGCGATCTCGAGCGCCTGCAGGATTCCCGCGATCACAACCGGCGGCAGGGCGCATGAATAGACATACGGGTGCGCGTAGAAACGCAGATATTGCAGGGTCTCGCGCGACCCGGCGACGAAACCGCCAAGCGCGCCGAAGGCCTTCGAGAAAGTTCCATAGGTGAGCGGGATTCGGTTTTCCACGCCGAATCTTTCCGCCGCGCCTCGACCGTGCTCGCCACAACCGAGAATGGAATGAGCTTCATCGACAAAGACGCTCGCGCCGTGGGATTCGGCGACCGCGATCAACTCGGGCAGATTCCCAAAATCGCCGTCCATCGAATAGATGCCCTCGATCACAACCAATTGCCGTTTGGCTTTGTTTCGGGTTAACGACGCGTCAAGCGACGCGGCGTTGTTATGCTCGAATTTCTCCGCCCGGCAGCGCGAGAGAGTGGCGCCGTCGCGCAGGCTGAGGTGGGAACGATTGTCGAGCACCGCGACGTCGGTTTTGCGGAGCAGTCCCGAGATCGTGCCGAGCGCGCCGCCGAAGCCGCTGTTGAAAAGCATCGCGTCTTCCCGGCCGAGGAATTGCGCGATCTTTCGCTCCAGCTCGCGATGCAGATCGGTCATGCCGGAAAGCATGGGCGAACCGCAGGCGCCGAGGCCGTGCGTCGTTAGGGCTTGATGCGCGGCGGCGATGACCTGGGGATGATTGGCCAGCCCGAGATAGTTGTAGGAGCAAAGATTGATGACTCGCTGCGATCTGCCGTTGTAGCTGATGGTGGTGCGCGCTTCAGCCGCGGCGCGCATTTCCGGTTCGTAGAGCTGCACGGCCCATGCGCCTGCTTCCATCCAACGGGTAAAACTGGGCGGCGCCTGGAGTGGGTCGCGGCCTTCACCGGCGAGGAAGTTTCCAAGGCTGAGATCGGCGGGATTATCGGTCATAAGAAAACCGCGCCTAACGAGAGCGGGCGCGGCGAGATTGATTCGGGAAGAATCGTGCGGTGGGCGAGAAGATTGGTTCTCAGGTTATGGTCTTGAATGTGCATCCTTTGGTGATCGCAGCTGGGTGGCCGCCAAGCCGCGATTTCCCATTCGGGGCCGCAATCTTAACGCGCCGGGCGACGGCGACAAGCACATTTTAGGTGAGCGATTTGCGCCTAAGCCCTGTCATCCCGAGCGGAGTAAAGCGACATCGAGATCCCGCGAAAGTTAGCTTCCAGGTTTCGCGACGGGATCCCTCGACTATGCTCGGGATGACGGCCTAGTCTATCCTTCGTAAGGCGACGGCGGTTGCTCGAGCGCTGTCTTCAAGACTTCGTCCACCGTTTCCGCTGGCACGAATTGCAGTTTCTCCTTCGCTTCCTCGGGAATATCGACCAGGTCTTTCTCGTTCCCCTTTGGGATAATCACTGTCGTGATTCCCGCCCGCATCGCCGCCAGGCTTTTTTCTTTCAATCCGCCGATCGGCAAGACCAGCCCGCGTAAAGTGATCTCGCCCGTCATCGCCACTTCCGAGCGCACGGGCGTATTGCTGAAGAGCGACGCCAGCGCCGTGAACATCGCCACACCCGCCGATGGCCCGTCCTTCGGCACTGCGCCAGCCGGCACGTGCACGTGGATGTCCATGTCGCGAAAATCCTCCGGTTTAAGGTGCAACTCGCCGTCGCGGCTGCGCACCAGGCTGAGCGCGGCCTGCATCGATTCCTTCATCACGTTGCCGATCTGGCCGGTGAGCGTGACGTTGCCTTTGCCGGGATAACGGGTCGCCTCGATGTGCAACACTTCGCCGCCGTAGGGAGTGTAAGCCAGGCCGGTGACGATGCCCGGTTTGTTCGCCGTCAGCTTGGTGTCGTGCAGGTAACGAATCGGGCCGAGCATCTCGCGCACAAGGTCGGGCGTGACCGTGACCTGCTCGGTCTTGCCCCGCGCCACCCGTGCCGCCACCCCGCGAATCACCGCGCCGATCTGCCGCTCCAGTTCGCGCACGCCGGCTTCATGCGTGTAATGATCGATCACGAGATTGATCGCATCCTCCTGCCATTCGCATTGCTCGGGCTTGAGTCCGTTCTCCTCCAGTTGGCGCCTAACGAGATAACGCCGCGCGATCTCCAGCTTTTCGCGCGCGGTGTAACCGGGCAGACTGATCACCTCCATCCGATCCCGCATCGGCTCGGGCACGCCCTCGATGTAATTCGCGGTCGCGATGAAAATGATCTGCGAAAGGTCGAAGGGCACATCCAGATAGCGATCGACAAATGAGAAATTCTGTCGCGGATCGAGCACCTCGAGCAGCGCGCTCGCCGGATCGCCCCGGAAATCGGCGCCCAGCTTGTCGATCTCGTCCAGCATCATCACCGGATTGCGTGTCCCGGCGCGGCGCAGTTCCTGGATAATGCGACCCGGCATCGAGCCGATGTAAGTGCGTCGATGACCGCGGATCTCCGCTTCATCGCGAATCCCGCCGAGACTCATGCGCACGAATTTTCTCCCCATCGCGTCGGCGATCGATTGCCCGAGGCTCGTCTTGCCGACGCCGGGCGGCCCGAGGAAGCAGAGAATCGGGCCGTGCCCCTGCGGGTTGAGCTTGCGCACGGCAAGATATTCGATCAGACGCCGCTTCACTTTCTCGAGGTCGTAGTGATCGCGATCGAGAATCTCCTGCGCCTTGTCGAGGTCGAGATTGTCCTCGCTCATTTTCGACCACGGCAATTCCGCGATCGTCTCGATGTAAGTCACGATCACGGAATAATCCGGGCTTGCCTGCGGGATGAAATCGAGGCGCCGCAACTCGCGTTCGGCCTGTTCCATCACCGCCGGGGGCGGTTTGGCCTCCTCGAGCTTTTGTCGCAACTGCGCCCGTTGTTCCTCCGCCCCGCCTTCTTCGCCCAGTTCCTTTTGGATCGCTTTCACCTGCTCGCGCAGGTAGGCGCGGCGTTGCGCATCGGTGAACTGCGATTGCACATCCTGCTGCAACTTTTGCTG
>JAICXG010000369.1 GCA_025980625.1 Chthoniobacterales bacterium | reverse complement strand
CAATATCCACTGGTTAAGGCGATTCGGGCGGTGGCACGTTCTCGCATTCGAAGGTTTCTCCGCGTGCCCTGCCCGGATCTTTTTTGTACCCGCGGCTTGTTGCCGGGCATTCTTCCCCGATTATCTCTGCGAGCCAGCTGCTGACCCGTTGCGGCCGCCGGCCCGAGCAACCCATGGCTACCGAGTTTTCCGCTGAAGACCTGCAAGTGATCGATCTCGCGCTGCGCGAAGACATCGGCAGCGGCGACATCACGAGCCGCTATTTTGTGGGCGAGAATGAGCAGGCTTCGGGGCGGGTTATTGCCAAGGAGCGGGCGATTGTCGCGGGAACCGAGGTGGCGGCAGAGGTGTTTCGGCGGGTGGATCCGAAGTTGCGGATCGAGATTGTGCAAAACGACGGCGCGGTCGTCGCCGGTGGGATGGCCGTGCTCGAAATCAGGGGCCGGGCGCGATCGATCCTCACCGCGGAACGAGTTGCGTTAAACTTTCTCCAGCGGCTCAGCGGAATCGCGAGCCTCACCCGGCAGTTCGTCGAAGCAGCCGGACCGAATGCCGCCAAGGTCCTCGACACGCGCAAGACCACGCCGGGCCTGCGTAAGTTCGAGAAAGCGGCGGTGCGCGCCGGAGGCGGCAACAACCATCGTTTCGGGCTCTATGACACCGTGCTCGTGAAGGACAATCACCTCCTCGCTGGCAACGGCCTGGCGCGCCTGAGCGCGGGGATCGAGCAGGTGCGCAAGGAACGCCCCGGAATGAGAATCGAAGTCGAAGCCGACAATCTCGACCAAGTCCGCGCGTTGCTCGAAGTGGCCGGGGTCGAGGTTATCCTGCTCGACAACATGCCCGGCACGCAGATGCGGGAAGCAGTCGCGATCGGGAAAGGAAAGGTGAAGTTCGAAGCGAGCGGCGGGATTAACCTGCGCAACGTGCGGCAGATCGCCGCGACCGGAGTCGATTATGTTTCGATCGGTGCGCTCACCCATTCCGCCCGCGCGATCGATTTCTCGCTCGAGTTGACTCATGTCGCGGCGTGACCGGCTGATCGTGGCGGAGCTCGGCACGTCGTTAGGCGAGAGCGTGATCGGCCGCCGGATCATCATCCTCGCGTCGACCCGCTCGACTAATGATTTCCTCCTGCAAATGCTCACCCCAGAGCTGCCGGAAGGCTGCGTCGTTTTCGCCGAGGAGCAGACCGCCGGGCGCGGGCAGCGCGGCAATCGCTGGGAATCTGCGAGCCATCTCGGGTTGTGGTGTTCTGTTCTTCTCCGCCCGCGCCTGGCGCTTGCAGAGTCAGCTCGCCTGACGGACTGGGCGGCCCAGGCAGTGGCGGCAACCGTTGCGCGCGAAACCGGGCTCGAGCCAGTGATAAAACCGCCTAACGATGTCTATGTCTCCGGACGCAAGATTGCGGGCGTGCTCGTTGACACTAGAAACGAGCGCGATCGGATTGACGCTGCGATTGTTGGGATCGGGATCAATCTTAATCAGGCACTGGAAGATTTTCCGGTGGAATTGCGCGAGCGTGCGGGTTCGCTCGCGATGATCAGTGGAGCACAGGTCAATCGAACCATTTTCGCCGCTGCCTTGCTTCAGGAACTCGAGCGAACGCGCATGAGTCTCGACGATCATCCAGCCTCGGATGACGCGCCGCTCGCTAGGTCTTCGGGCCGATCTCCGCGAGCCAGCGCCGATAAATCTGTGGCGAAATCTCCGATGGCTTAATCTCGCTTCGGCCGCCCCAGAAGACGTTCGTGTAGCTCACCGGGATGCCGCTTTCTGCCAGATGCTCATCAATCGAAGT
>JAICXG010000258.1 GCA_025980625.1 Chthoniobacterales bacterium | reverse complement strand
TGGCGCCCGCGTCTTCGGGATCGATGTCGCGCTGGGAAAGCTAGAACTGGGACTTAAGCTCGGCTGCGCGCAAGTCACCCTGGCTACTGATGAAGCGCTCGATGAAAAGATACTTGAGTTCACCGGCGGGTACGGAGTCGACGCCACGATCATAACCGCGGCAAGTCAGTCGAACGGACCGGTCGAGCAGGCGGCTCGGATCACCCGGGAAAAAGGCAGGATTGTGGTTGTTGGCCTGACCAGGATGGATCTGCCGCGCGAGCCTTTTTATCTGAAGGAGTTAGATCTTCGACTTTCCCGTTCCTATGGCCCGGGACGCTACGACAAGAGCTATGAGGATGAGGGACTGGATTATCCTTATTCTTATGTCCGTTTCACCGAGCGCCGAAACATGGTCAGCTTTCTGGAGTTACTGGAAAGCGATCAGGTGCGACTCGACCCGCTGATTACGCATCGCTTTCCAGTCGAGGAGGCGGTGAAGGCATATGAGCTGTTACAAGATGCGGCGAAGGAACCATACTTAGGAATTGTGCTTGAGTACGGTCGCAAGCTCGAGGCAATTCCCCGCCGAGTCGAATTCCAGTCACGCCCAAGAGATGACGGAAGCATTGTCGTTGCAGTTATCGGCGCTGGTAATTATGCGAGAGCAAATTTGCTTCCATATCTCCGCCATCACTCCGATATCTCACTCGGCACGGTTTGCACCAAATCCGGCGTAACCGCAGCAACCGTCGCGGAGAGATTCGAGATTGGCTCAGCCGAGGCAGATGTCGAGGCAGCGATTAAAGGAGCGGACGCCGTGCTGATTGCAACCCGCCACGATGAACATGCTGCCTACGCTGTTAAGGCGTTGCAACTCGGGAAAGCGGTTTTCGTAGAAAAGCCGCTCGCTATTACGGAGGAGCAACTGGAGGAGGTCAGGCAATCTCTTGCCAGCTTGCACATAGATTCCGCGGCGGCCGCCGATACCTATGACCGCAATGGCGGAGCCTCGCGAACCACCTCTCACCGGCCATCACTCACGGTGGGATTTAACCGGCGCTTTGCACCTGCCACCGAGATGGTGAAGGCCCATTTCAAAGCTGTCTCAGGCCCGAAGCAAATTTGTATTCGCGTCAACGCCGGCGCAATTCCGCCGGACCACTGGATTCAGGATCCTAAAGTCGGCGGTGGCCGTCTCATCGGGGAGGGATGTCACTTTGTCGATCTCGCGGTCGCGCTCTGCGGTTCTCTGGTCACAAATGTGAGCGCTTTTGCTGTAACTCTGCCAGGAAGCAATCCTGCGGCCCGAGATAGTTTCACTGTTACTTTGGAAATGGAGAATGGTTCGGTAACGAGTATTTTCTACAGCAGTATCGGTGATACTGGGCTTGCGAAGGAGCGCATAGAAGTTTACGGCGGTGGCCGAGCGGCCGTGATTGACGACTTTCGACGGATTGAGATGTGGCGGGGTGGGAAACGAAGAACGAAATCGTGGTTTTCACAGGATAAGGGTCAGAAGGCGGAGATCGGCGCATGGATCCGAGGCTTGAAGGAAGGCCGGAGCTCAATCCCGCTCGAGGAGATCCTTAATGTGCATGCTGCCTGTTTTGCGGTTCTGCGCTCGATCGAGACACGCGAGGTAATCTCGATTTGAGAGCGGCACCCGAGAATTGAAGCGCTGCCAAGGGTTAAATTCGAAGACAGGAATACGATGTCTTTGGCGCAATGTTGGCAGAGCAATCGAATGGCGAACCTAGCCATAGGACTTGCCGCTTTCATACTGTGCTCCTCGTTCAGCCACGCAGCAACGCTTTACGTCGACAGCAAGCTCGATCGTGATTTCACCAAGACCTACTCAGTGATGAACCGAAACAGCAAGGGGACTGACGGAGAGGCGTATCGGACGATCGGAGCCGCGGCGCAAGTGGCGAAGGCGGCCGACGTTGTCCTCATCCGAGGTGGGACCTACAACTCATCCGAAAGCGCGGATGAAAATGATATCCTATGGCCGAAACAGTCGGGCGCGCCAGGTAGCCCGATTGTCTTCAAGGCTTATGAGAAGGAAGAGGTCGTCTTAGGCGAAGGATCAGAGAAGTATCCAGAAGAAAACAATCTTTCGATCGCTCGTGGGGTGGTGACGCTGAAAAATGTGAGCTACATCACGATTGAAGGGCTGAGCTTCAAAAAAGTGGCGGGATGGATCTTCGCCCGGGGCTGCCATCATTTGATTTTTCGGAACTGCGTTTTCGAGGATGCTTTGCACGGCGCCAAGGGTACGGCGCATTTCATCGAATGCAGCGATTGCCGGATTCTTGGCTGCTCCTTCAGGAGCGCCTCATTTGATAGTCTCGCGATCGAAAAGTGCGAACGAATGGTGGTGGAGGCCTGCACTTTCGAGTCGGCTGCTCACGCGCTTCTGGCGATTCGTGCCAGCAGCTTTAATGTGATCCGCAACTGTAGCTTTAGTAACCCGTACTTTGAACGTCAGCGTGCAGAAAAGCTCGTCGAAGTCTATGACCTCAAACTCGATCGGCGGAATCCGGCGAATCCCTCTTACATTGAGGTCCCAAGTTACAATAGTACGAAGCGGAATCTTTTTGAGAATAATCACTTCGGGTATCATCCTTTCCGACCGAACCGGGCGGCGCAGCCTTCCGCCATTCAGTATTCCGGACAGCAGGGGATTATCCGGCGCAACGTTTTCGCGAATCCCAGTGGAAAGCAATTGGCCGCGAATGGCACAGGTCCTCAAGCTGGCGGCATCGGTTTGAATGTCCGTTGGGGTGGATCATGGGATGGTTGGAAGATAAAGGCGGACGGCACCGGGGTTTGGTGGGGTGAAGGCCACGAAGCGGGATACGTCACTCATAATCGTATCTATAACAACGTCTTCTTCGGTTACGACCAGGGTTGCATCACTCTGCCTCCAGAGAATGCTGTCGCAAAAATCCTTGATCCACCGCCGATGAGTGAGCAGAATCCGCCGCGTCAGTATAGCGAGAAGTTCGCGTTCGAAGATAACCGGTTTGTCAATAACATCATCGCTCCGGGTCACTATCAATCTCACTTCAAGTGGAAATGGCAGCAGATGCTGAGTGGCAAGCCCGTGGCTGTCGTGGCTTTCGGATTACTCGGGAAGTTTCATTTCCGGAACAATGACTTCTACGCAACTGATGACGGAGGTATGCCGCTCATCTATTTCCATCAGTTGCCGTCGACCAGAACTCAGCCGGAGATCGTTGTTCCGGCGTCGCAAGTCTCGGGTGATTTGGCGAGATCTTTTAGCAACAATCTTAGCCGGGCACCCCGCTTCGCGAATGCAGATGCAGGCGATTTTCACCTGAGCGAGCAAAGCCCATTGATCGACGCGGGAGCGTTTCTTACAACAACCGTGGGCAGCAGGGAGAGGAGCACGGAAATCCGACTTCGCGATGCCGGCTATTTCTACGACGGGTTCGGAATCGAAGGAGAAGTCGGCGACCTGATTCAGTTACAAGGTCAGGCGGAAACGGCCCGGATCACAAAGATCGACCTAGCGACCGGTAATATCACACTCGATCGACCGCTATCATGCAGCGACGGTCAGGGGGTGGCGCTCGCTTATTCGGGGAAAGCTCCTGATATCGGCGCATTTGAGCGCGGACAGTCGACTACGATTGGCGCACACGTCCCGGCCCTCGCGGTCAAATAAGTTGACTGGGTAAAAGCTTCAGGAAAGTGGATCGCGACTCGAATTACGAGACGATTGGCGCAATGGTTCAACGGTTTGTCCAATGGCTGAACCGGCATGGTTACTATAGTTATGATCCTTACGATCTCTGGGGGACACAGGTTGGGCTCGCAACGCGGGCCGTCTATTACCGCGTGCCGGGGTTAGGCGTCCCTTTGATTGCTCCAATCTTGCTTATCGAGATGTTTGGCCCGGCACTGCGCGGGCGGTTCGTGCGTAAAAAGCGGTATGCGACGGCTGACGCGCAACTGGCGCTCGGTTACCTCAATGTGTTCGAGGTTACGAGCGAGCAGCGTTATTTGGACGAGGCGATCACATTGGGTGAGACGTTGATGGAGACGAGTGTGCCGGGTTACAAGGGTT
>JAICXG010000303.1 GCA_025980625.1 Chthoniobacterales bacterium | reverse complement strand
GCATCGAATGATGTTCGCCGGAAGGGGAGCAGATACGTGCAATCTGAGCTCGGTCGGCTGATTCCCGAGCTTAAAAATGCACGACTGCAAGCGCAACTCGGCTCGCGACAGATCGTACCCAGGGCGACCGGAGTCCAAGCGCCGGCTACAACCGCACGCGTTCGGCGCTCTGCGCCGGGATCCAGCCCTCCATGTCGTTAGGCAGCGTGGCGTAAGTCCAATCGCCGCGGGTACTGAGAATTTTCACTTCGCTCCCCGGCGGCAACGCCAGGACTGCGCCGGCGCTTTCCGCCGTCGCCACCCGCGCTTGCACTTCCTTGCCCGTCACAATCGCGAGATCGCGACCCGCGGCGCCGGTTTCCAGCTCGTAAACCGCCGCGGCCGCTCCGGCCGCGATCACGCCTAACGACACCGCCGCAAACATCCAGACCACCGGTCGCCGGCTCGAGAAAAAAAGTCCCGCGACGATTGCGATTGCGCCCCAGAACGCAATCATCGCGAGCCAGGCGTACTGGTCGCGGGTCAGAAAATCGAGATGCTGCTCGACCCAGCCCGGCGCCAGCTCGAGCGCCCGCGCGCGGTCGCGCACCAGTTGCAGGTTGGCGCGCGCTTCGGGCTGATGGGGATCGAGCGCAAGGGCGCGCTCGTAATTCAGGATCGCCCGCCCAAGATCGTCGACTCGAAAATAGGCGTTGCCCAGATTGTAGAAGAGACTCGGATTCCACTCGCCGGTCTTAACGAGCGACTCGTACTCCTTGATTGCGTTGCGGTATTTTCCCGCCGCGTAATCCGCATTCGCGCGGGTGAAGATCGTGTCCGGAGCCGCAGCTCGGACTGATGAGATCGTCGTTAGGCAAATCGCGCTGAAGAGAAGAAGTGCAGTGCGCATGCTCAGCCAAGACTATCGATCAGTTCCAACACGTCCCGGCGCGTCTGTTCCGCGATCGCGCCGTTTCCATTTTGGCCGCCACTGTAGCGCAGCTCGTCGTTCTGCCGGAAAAGCTCGCGCATCCGCTCGCGTTTCTCCTCCGGCAGATCGAATGCCGCGACCGCGGTTTCGGCATCGACCGTGTTCGGCTCGACCCGGCGTGCGAGCGCAGTCTTCAACTGCACGACGCGCAAGGCTTCGGCGAAATACTGGTCCGCGGGATCATCAGCGCGGCGCAACTTTCGCTCTAATTCAGCGGTTTCATGCTCCCACGATGCCCGCCGTAGCCCTTCGCGATTTTGCAGTCTTCGCCGGCGCATTTCCCAGCCGAAGAATCCGATCAGACCAAGAAACGGGACCGCCTGCACCGCCCAAAAGACTGGCTGCATGAAAATTGGCGTGAAGCTCTGGCCCCAGCGGCCGTGATCGTTCAGCTGGTAAAGAATGTCTTGCGCTTCCGGTGCGGCGGTGGGGCGCGCGTTCGGGCCCGGTGTCCCGGAGGCATTCGCGACCGCCGGTGTCGCGCTCGAAAGCGGTGTGCCTTCGACCACCACCGGCATCCGACCGCTCTTGAGCGTGACATAGCTTTCCTTCAGCGGATCGAAATAGGAGAAGACGAGCGGCGGCACCGCTTTTTTGGGTTCGTTAGGCGTGAGCACCATTTCGAACTTTTTTGTCCCGCTGATTCCAATGTCGTCGTCGGCTTTGAAATCCGCGCCCGGTGGATAGGTGTGCCAGCCCGTGTCGCTCTCGAGGGCCGGCGCGTTCACGCGGTCGAAGTTGCCACGGCCCGTGATGCTGGCCGTCACGGTCAGCGGATCGCCGACCTGGGCGTTTTTCGGTTTCACGTCACTCGTTAGGGCAAAATGTCCGACCGCACCGGAGAAGCTGGGCGGCGGGTTCGGCGGGAGCGGTTTGACGTCGATCGTGGCTGTCTCGCTCGAAAATTTCACTTCCCGCTGTTCACCCAAACCCGCAAACGGATCAGCGAAAAACGGATCGTTGAATGGATCGTCCATTCCAAACATGTCGAAGGGCGAACGCGGCCGGCTCGTCGGGCGCCGCGGGATTTGCACGATCGCCTTGGCGTCTTTCGCAGCGATCTCGAGCCTGCCGCTCTTCACCGGCGTGATCGCGGTCTTGTAAGTCAGAATGTCGTAGGGGCGGCCATTGATCGAGCGGGCGGTTTGTTCCGGCTCCTTCATGCGCTGCGAGGTGAATCCCTGACCGCTGAGTGACGGCGGCTCGACAAAGCGCGATGGCACGCGCGAGTTGAAACCGAGCCGAATTTCCGCCGGAATCGCCTCCCCGACGTAAGCGGTCGTCTTCGGAATGACCAGCTCGCAGAAGACAATCGACTTCATGTCGAGCGCTCTGCTCGCGCCGCTGCGACGGCGCGAAGTGGTGTTGCCGTCGTCGTTAGGCGAGACGTTCAAAGTCAAGGCTGGGGTGCGGAGCGCTCCACCGCTCGTCTGCACGAGCTGCGGCGGGATTGTGAAGGTGCCGGCTTTGAGTGGCAGGATCGTGTAGTTATAAACGAAGCTGTAGGTGAAACGGAAATTGCGCCCTTCCACCAGTTGCGACTGCCCGGTGTAACGAATGTCGAGCCCGTCGACGTTGATCTCGTTAGGCGGGGTCGCATTCGAGTCGCCGCTCACCTTGATTTGCAGCTGGACTGGCCGATCGACCTCCGTTTCCGAGCTGGTGAGCACGGCCGTGACAGTCGGCGCATCAGCCCGCATCGTGCTGGTCGCGCTGCCGAGAACCAGTATTGCGAGCAACAGCCTAACGATGCGAGAAGAATGAAACCCGATCATCAGATCAAACCTCGCACATCAATCCCCAAACATCCCATCACCAGTCCCTATAGACAGGACGCACTGCCTTGTGTTCA
This sequence comes from Chthoniobacterales bacterium, assembly GCA_025980625.1. Lineage (GTDB taxonomy): Bacteria > Verrucomicrobiota > Verrucomicrobiia > Chthoniobacterales > UBA10450 > JAICXG01. The sequence continues at coordinate 353 of JAICXG010000303.1, read as the reverse complement.
TCAAGCTGGACTTTCTGTTCCTCGTCCTTCATCGACTCGAGCAGCGCCGCCGCCTGCTTCGGCGTCATCTCGCCTTCCTTTTCCGGTTCCGCTTCTGCGATCTGGGCAGGCGTTTCTGTCGGCTTTTGTTCGCCTGCTCCTTTTACTTCGCCGGTCGGCGCTTTACCGGGCGTGGCATTCGGGCTCGGGCTTGGCTGTTCTCCATTCTCGCTCCCGTCTTGATTGTCGGACCCTGGAGTTGGTGAGGGGCTCTCGCCCGCACCGGGAGTCGGCGAACTGCCAGATGGCGACGGGGTAGGCGACTTTGCGCCGCCATTTTGCTCGGAGGACGGTGTCGGGCTTTCGCTCGGCGT
>JAICXG010000229.1 GCA_025980625.1 Chthoniobacterales bacterium | reverse complement strand
CCGGTATTGATGGTAAAGGTCGCAGTCCCAGCCGTGGCACTGTCATAGATCTCGACCACTGCTCCTCCGTTAGCAGTAATTGTCGCATTGGCTGCGGTGGTGGAATCCGAAAAGGTCAGATCGGCCTGAAGCTGTGCGCTATCCGAGACATCAAAGCTCGCCGAGCCCGCGGAAGAAGTGTCGTTGAACGAAATAACTCCCCCCACGGTGCTGAGACTCGTCATCTCTCCCGCATTAGCACTGTTAAAGAAAAATATATCTCCATCGTTATTATTAGTTGTTGGAGCCACAAATGATTGTACGACGCCCGAGTTGTTCACGATGCCAGCGCCATAAAAGACCAAATTGTAGATTTCGATGGTAACGGTGAAGGGCGGAGCACCGTTGCTGAATACTGCGCTGTCGAGGTTGACTACCGCGCTGTCGATAAAGAGGTTCGTCACATTGGATGGGCCAAATGTCGCGATGTCCGATGAGGCGTTTGGCACCGTATTCGGGATCCAGTTGGTAGCTGTATTCCAATCATCACTAGATGGATTCTGACTCCACGTGGCACTGCTAGCGAGGGAGAGTCGCTGCGCGGCTAGAGAGAGCAGCGCCGCGACGATGAAGAAGGTGACTCTGTTCGACAACCTATTCATGGTGAGATTCAAGGAAGCTAATCACTTGATAGCTGACACAATCGGAAACCACCGTACTCTGCATGTGCCAATACTGGAAAGCATGAGAATTTGAGTTGGGCAGAGTGTATTCTGTGATATCCACGCTAGGAAAAGCAAGTACCAAAGCGTTTTTCCTATCCGTGGACTGGTTGACAGGTACTGTATCGTCGTCGCGTTGGCGATCAGGGTCATGGGAGGCAGCCTCCACTCGCCGGGCGATTCTTCTTCGGCCGCTCGCGTTTTTCTCGAAAGGCGAAAAACGATGATTTGATGGCTGGAAATAATGCGCAGCGTTTCCAGTACTTTCAGGCATGAGGCCTGCGACGCCGCTGCGCTCCGCTTAGCATGACAGAAGCAATTTGCTACTCAGCGACTAACTGTTGAGATTGCGCGCGACATGCTCAAGCGCATCGGCATAACCCTGGGCGATCCAGCCGGGATCGGGCCTGAAATTATCCAGGCGGCGCTCATGAGCGGCGAGTTGCCGGAGGCTGATTATCATTTGTTAGGCACGGTCGAGGGACATTCGTTAGGCAAACCAACCGCGGCCAGTGCGCGGGCCGCCTTTGCCGCTCTCGAGGAGGCAGCACGACTCGCTATTGCAGGCCAGATCGACGCGGTCGTGACCGGCCCAATCCATAAGGCTCGGATCTACGAAGTCGGTTTCGAATTTCCCGGCCAGACCGAGTTCTTCGCCGCGCGCTCCGGAGTCGAAAATTTTGCCATGCTCTTGACCGGCGGCAGCCTCACGGTCGCTCTTGTCACCGCGCATCTTCCGCTGCGCGAAGTCGCGAAAGAGTTACGCCCCTCGGAGATCGTTCGGGTCGGTCTGCTCCTGGCCGATTTTTGCCGACGACGCGGCGGGACGCGAATTGCGGTTGCTGGTTTAAATCCGCATGCGGGCGAATCCGGCAAGCTGGGCCGCGAAGAAATCGACGTGATCGAGCCCGCGATCGCCGAGTTGAACCGAAGCCATAATTTTTTTTCCGGGCCGTTTTCGCCCGACACCATTTTCCATCGCGCAGTCACCGGCGAATTCGATGCCGTGCTTTGCATGTATCATGACCAGGCACTCATTCCACTGAAGCTGCATGCCTTTCACGCGGGCGTGAACGTCACGCTCGGTCTCCCGTTTCCACGCACCAGCCCCGATCACGGCACCGCTTTCGAGATCGCGGGCAAAGGGGTCGCGCGCCCGGACAGCATGATCGCCGCGATTCGTTTGGCGGTTGAGTTAGCGGAATCCAACGCCTAACGACAGTGTTATCGAAGGCAGTGGAGCGAAGCGGAACGAAGTTCACGGATTCCGTGGAGTTATTTTAGAGATTTCGCCTCGGGATCCCTCGACTCCGCTGCGCTCCGTTCGGGATGACAGCGACTAGCGCCCACGTTAGGTTTGGCGGGCCGATGTCTTTGCAAAAGTATCTCACCGTTTTCAATCTTGGGATCCAGAACACCTTCGTGTATCGCTGGAATTATCTCCTTCGCGCCATCTTCGGTCTTATCCCTCTCATCGGCACCGTGTTTCTCTGGCGCGCCATTTTTCAGGAGAGTGGCGGCGGAATGCGCGGCTACGACTATGGCTCGATGATCTATTATTACCTGCTCACGATTCTGGTGAGTAACCTCGTTACTCCGACCGAGGACGAATGGCAGATCGCCGCTGATATTCGCGAAGGGCAGATTAACTCCTTCCTGACCAAGCCAATGAGTTATCTCGCCTACCGCTTCTGCATTTTCCTGAGCGGAAGACTGGTTTACACCGTGGTCACGATTCTGCCGATTGCCGCGATCTTCATTTATTTCCGGCGCTTCATCGTTTTGCCTAACGAGTCTATGACGTGGCTGGTGGCGATCTTTTCCCTTCTCATGTCGGCCTTCATCCAGTTCTTCCTCACTTATGCGCTTTCGATGATGGCTTTCTGGATTCTCGAGATCTCGACCATCGTCTTCATCGTCTATAGCTTCGAGTACTTCCTCGGCGGCCAGATGTTCCCGCTCGATATCATGCCACCGGCGATCCAGGCAGTGATGAAATGGCTGCCCTTTTACTATGAACTCTTTTGCCCGATCTCGATTTTCCAAGGCCGCCTGCGCGGGCCGGAGATGTGGAGCGCGCTCGCCATTCAAGCCGGCTGGATGGTCGCGATGTGGGGTGCCGCCCGGCTGATGTGGGACCGCGGTCTCGGCCATTATCAGGCCGTTGGCGGCTAGAGAATCAGTTTTCGATTGCGTATCGCCGCGCGACTTTTCAGATTCGCGCACTGTGGAACTGAAACGCTATCTCGTCGCCCGGCAAAAAGAAGTCGATCGCGCGCTCGATCGTTTCCTGCCCAAAGCCTCGACCAAACCGACGACCATCCACAAGGCGATGCGCTACTCGCTCTTTGCCGGCGGGAAACGGTTGCGGCCGATCCTTTGCCTGGCAGCGGCCGAGGCGTGTGGCGGCCTAACGAGGCGAGCGCTCCCGCTGGCCTGCGCGCTGGAGTGTATTCACACCTACTCGCTGATCCACGACGATCTCCCGAGCATGGATAACGATGATTTCCGGCGCGGGCGCCCGACGTGTCATAAGGTCTTTGGCGAGGGCATCGCCGTGCTGGCGGGCGACGCCCTTCTCACGATTGCTTTTGAGATCGCGGCCGAGGCCGAAACATCGCCGCGCTACGACATGTGCACGATCTTGCGCGAGATCGCGGTTGCCGCCGGGAGCCGTAAACTAATTGCCGGACAGGTGGCCGACTTGGAGGGTGAGGGAAAGCCGATCACACGTGCGGAGCTGCGTTACATTCACGAGAACAAGACAGCGGCGCTGATTACGACTTCGGTGCGGCTGGGCGCGATGAGTGCCAATGCCACGCCGGGACAATTGAATGCTATCAGTAACTTTGGCCGCGTCTTGGGCCTGGCCTTTCAAGTCATCGACGACATTCTCGACGTGACGCAGACAAGTGAGAAGCTCGGGAAAAGCGCGGGCAAGGATGTCGCCGCGCGCAAGGCGACCTATCCGGCGGTCCTGGGTCTCGAGCGATCGCGCGCGGAAGCGGCACGGCTTACTCGCGAGGCGCATGATTCCCTTTACTCGTTAGGCAAGCGCGGTGAAACGCTGCACGGCCTCGCCAACTATCTGCTCGAGCGCGAATACTGAACACGCCTTACTGAACGAATGCTAGGCGGCTGCGTTTTGCACTCAGGGCGACGCGGTTCTCCTGCCGGGAGAAGCTCCTATGCGAGCGCCAGATTGGGGTTGATCTCGGTCGTCAAAGGAGTGGTTTCGCCGCGCTCGAAGCGCAGCATGGCGGCGAAAGCGATCATCGCGGCGTTGTCGGTAGAGAGGTGGCGTGGGGCGACACGCAATGCCAGACCAGCCCGCTTGCATGCTGACGCCAGCTCTTTGCTCAGCTCGCGATTGCAACTAACACCACCGCTCAGCGTAATTAGGTTGGCGTCCGCGGCTTGTGCGGCAGCGATGGTTTTTCCCACCAGCACATCGACCACCGCACGCTGAAAGGAAGCGCATAGGTCGCGGTCGACCTCGGGCGAACGAACCAGCTTGGGCAAAAGATAGCGCACGGCTGTTTTCAATCCGCTGAAGCTGAAATCGGCGTCGCCAGAGCGCAGCATGCTGCGAGGTAAATCGAAGCGCGCCGGGTCGCCACCTTGCGCGCAGCGCTCGATCTCGGGCCCGCCGGGATAACCAAGCCCGAGCATCTTCGCCACTTTGTCGAAGGCTTCGCCGGCCGCGTCGTCGAGGGTGCGGCCGAGGACCTTGTAATCGCCGACCTCGCGCACTTCGACGAGCAAGGTGTGGCCGCCGCTGACGATCAAAGCGACGTTAGGCTCGACTCCGGTTTTGCTTCCGAAGAAGGGCGAGAGAAGATGCCCTTCGAGATGATTGATCGCGAGGTAGGGCCT
>JAICXG010000181.1 GCA_025980625.1 Chthoniobacterales bacterium | reverse complement strand
GTCCGGAAGCGGGAAAACCACGCTGCTCGGGCTCGCCGCCGGACTCGACCTTCCAACATCCGGCTCGGTCCTGCTCAATGATATCGATCTTGCCGAGCTCAGCGAAGACGAGCGGGCGCGGGTGCGCAACCAGCTGGTCGGTTTCGTTTTCCAAAATTTTCAACTCATCCCGACACTGACCGCGCTCGAGAATGTGACCGTGCCGATCGAGTTGCGCGGCGATCGCAGTGCGCGCTCCCTCGGGCTTGAGCTTTTGCAGCGCGTCGGCCTCGCTCAACGGCGCGATCATTATCCGGCGCAGCTTTCCGGCGGCGAACAGCAGCGGGTCGCGCTCGCTCGCGCCTTCATCAATCGGCCCAAGATCCTTTTCGCCGATGAACCGACGGGCAACCTTGATGCCGAAACAAGCCGGACGGTGATCGAAATGATGCTCGAGTTGAATCGGAATGCCGGCACCGCGCTCGTCCTGGTGACGCACGATGGCGATGTCGCGCGCGTCACTGAACGGACGATCCGATTACGCAACGGAGAGATGGTGGAATGAAATTCATTTCTCGCATGGCCTGGCGTGACAGCCGGTCGAGCCGGCGCCGGCTGCTGCTTTTCTCAATTTCAATCTCGTTAGGCGTGGCCGCCTTGATCGCGATCGGATTATTTCGCGCCAGCCTCGGCAAGGCGATCGACGACCAGGCGCGCTCGCTCCTCGGCGCCGATCTCGTGGTCGAGAGCACGCGCCCATTCACTGCGAAACAGGAAGAGGTTCTGCGGTCGTTAGGCGGAAACCAGGCGCGCGAGGTGCGCTTCAGCACGATGGCCCTTTTCCCAAAAACCGGCGGGACCCGGCTCGTTTCCGTCCGCGCCCTCGGCGGCGATTTTCCCTTCTACGGACGAATGGAGACTGTGCCGTCGAGTGCGGCACGAACCTTCCGCCGGGGCGGCGCCGCCGTGCCCGAAGAGAGCCTGCTCCTGCAATTCCGGGCGCATCGCGGCGAGCCGATGAAAATCGGCGAAGCCACTTTTACCATCGCAGGCGCGCTGAGGAAAATGCCCGGCGAAGCTTCGCCAGCCGCGAGTTTTGCGCCGCGGGTTTACATCCCGCTACAGGACCTGGCGAAAACCAATCTCCTCAAGCCGGGGAGCGTCGCGCGTTATCTCGAGTTCGTGAAATTCGCGCCTGATATCGACGTCGCGGCGGAAGTGAACAGACTCGCGCCGCGCATCGAACAAGCCGGGCTGGAATACGACACCGTCGCGAAACGCAAAAAGGATTTGGGAGAAGCGCTCGCCAATCTTTATCGCTTCCTCAATCTCGTTGGATTCATCGCCCTCCTGCTCGGCGCGATCGGCGTGGCGAGCGCGATCCAGGCGCATCTTGAACAAAAAGTCCGCACGGCAGCGATCTTGCGTTGTCTCGGCGCGACCGGCCGCAGCACGGTCGCGATTTATCTTGTGCAGGCGGTTGCGATGGGCACCGTCGGTGTCATCATCGGAGCGGTCCTCGGCCTAACGATGCACGGCGTCATCCCCGGGGTGCTGCAAAAGTTCATTCCCTTCCCGCTCTCGCGCGCCATCGCGTGGACGCCGGTGTTCCGCGGGATCGCGATCGGCCTCGCAGTTTGCATTCTCTTTGCCTTGCTGCCGCTCCTCCGTTTCCGCCGGGTGTCGCCGCTTCTCACGCTCCGCGCCTCGGTCGAAGAAAAGAGCGCGCCGGCGCGCCGCGATTTTGCCACCTGGCTGGTCTACCTCCTGATCGCGGCGAGTCTGGTCGCGTTTGCCATTTCGGAGGCGGAAACGTGGACCGACGGCCTCTTTGTTGCCGGCGGTTTGGGACTCGCGATCGCGGTGCTCGTTGGGATGGCGAAGCTCCTCATCGTGGTCGTGCGAAAGTTGTTGCCGCAAGGCTGGAGCTTTGTTCTGCGGCAGGGGATGGCGAACCTTTATCGGCCTAACAATCGCACCCTGCTGCTGACCTTCTCGTTAGGCCTGGGCACTTTTCTCCTCCTTACAATTTACCTGACGCGCGATGTTCTCCTCACGCAGTTCCGCTCGATCGACGCGCACAACCAGCCGAATATTTTTCTTTTCGACATCCAACCGGACCAGACGCAAGCCGTCACCGCGCTCGTTAGGCGAGAAGGTTTCCCGGTCATCCAGGAGGCGCCGATTGTGACGATGCGCCTCGTGGAAGTGAAAGGGCGAAAGGCGGCGCAGATTCTGAAGGATCCGCAGCACAAAATTCCCGATTGGGAATTGGAACGCGAATACCGCTCGACCTATCGGCCCGACCTGAGCGAGACGGAAAAGATCACGGCCGGAAAATGGATCGGACGCTTCGATTATCGTCCCGGCGCGGTTGTGCCGATTTCGGTCGAGGAGGAAATCGCGAAGGACCTTGGCCTAACGATCGGCGACACGATGGTTTTCGACGTCCAGGGCGTGCCGATCACGACCCGGGTGGCGAGTTTGCGCAAGGTCGATTGGAAACGTTTCCAGACCAACTTCTTCGTCGTTTTCCCCACCGGCGTGCTGGAAAACGCGCCGCGCTTCGAGGTGCTGGTGAGCCGGGTGCCAACGCCGGCCGCTTCGGCGAAGTTGCAGAACGCGATCGTGGCGAGCTTCCCGAATGTCTCCGCGATCGATCTGACGGCGGTTATTCAAACGGTCGACGCGATTCTCTCGCGGGTTGCGCTCGTCATCCGAATCATGACCCTCTTCACGGTCGGAACCGGCCTGATTGTGCTCGCGAGCACGATCTGGAGTGGCCGTTACCAACGCCTGAAAGAAAGCGTGCTTCTGCGAACGTTAGGCGCCTCCCGCCGGCAGATCTGGAAAATTCTCGGCACGGAATATCTGCTCCTTGGTTTGCTCGCGAGCGCGACCGGGATCCTGCTCGCGCTGGCGGCGAGCTGGGCGCTGGCGGCCTTTGTCTTCAAGCTCGATTACCGGCTTTCATTTTGGCCGATTGCGCTCGCCGCGGTGATCGTGAGCTCGTTAACCGTGATGATTGGGATGCTCACGAGTTACGGCGTGGGCTCGACACCGCCGCTGGCGATTTTGCGAAAGGAGTTGGAGTAGACCGGCCAAGATTCGCCAATTCACTTTTCGTTAGGGGACGCCAGCCTCCGCGCGTGAGATCGCCGAGTCGCAAGTGCCCGATGCGGGTGCGAACGAGGCGTTTCACATCATAGCCGATCGCGTAGAACATTCGACGGATCTGGCGATTTAACCCCTGCTCGAGGACGACGCGCAACCGGTTCGGACCGCACGGCTGCACTCTCGTTAGGCGAGCGCGTTTCCCATCGAGGAAAATGCCGCGACGCAGGTTTTCCGCGAGCTGCGGATCCCAAATTTTGTTGAGCGTGACTTCGTATTCCTTTTCTACCTTGTAGCGCGGATGGGTGAGGTGTTGCGCCAGATCGCCGTCGCTCGTCAGGAGGAGCAAACCTTCGGTCTGCGCGTCGAGGCGGCCGATGTTGAAGAGGCGAGAAAACTTCGGCGGCAAGAGATCGTAGATCGTATCGGTGGCGTGCGGATCGCGCCGGGTGGAAACGAAACCGGCGGGTTTGTGGAGCAGGATGGTCAGGCTTTCTTTTTGCCTAACGAGTTTATGATCGACCTTGACGTGGGTGCGCTCGTCAACCTGGGTGCTGAAGTCGGTGCACGGCTGCCCGTTGACGGTGACCCGCCCGGCGGCGATCAGTTCGTCGCACTGCCGACGCGAGCCGAGGCCAGCAGCGGCAAGGAAGCGGTTGAGGCGCATGGCGCGTTACCCGTTGAAGAGTTGAAGCGTTAAAGCGGAAATCCCGCTTCAACCCTTAATCGCATCAGCGCTTCAACGCACTACACATCCGGCTTGGTCTTGGGCAGGCCGATGACCTTGCTCGTATCTTTCCATTGGCCCCGCTTCTTCAGCAGCTCGACGCGTTCGAACCGTTTCAGAACATTGCGCTTGGCCGTGATCGTGCTGGCGCCTTTAAGACTGCGATGCTGCGACATGATGAATTGCTCCGGGTTATGTGCTCCGAAAATGAGCGGGCAAGGTAGCCGGCCCGATCGGTTTTTCAAATCTTTTGCCAAAGCTCCCGCCTAACGACGGTTACTCAGGAGGACGGTTGTGCCGCAGGTCGTGAGCTTTTCCGCTGTTGCCCCGTGCGTGCGGAGCAAGTCGCGCCAATGCGCCACGCGGTCCTCCTCGACCAACAGGTAAATGCGGTGCGGCCCGCTCCAATCCTGCACCACGGCCGGCTCGTCGAGGAAGATGTCAGGCGCCGATGGCAGGGCGGCGCCGGGCTCGGATTTGGGCGACTGGTTTACGAGATAGAATCTTCCTCCAAGATAAAAGAGCAGGCTGCTCCCGACGTGCATGGGGCCTTCGTAGACGACCTTGTCGTTAGGCGAAATTTGCTGCTGGATGAGGTTGGCGGCATCGGCGAGCGAGAAAAAGGGCGCCATCCGGGCGACGCCGTCCATCATACTGAATCCGATCGGCATCATGGCGGCGGCGATCGCCATGAGCGCGAGGCGGGAACGTTCGCGCGAGACAAACCAGAGCGCGATCGCGCCAAAGAGAATCAGGGCAAGAGCGATCGCGATAAACATCGAGCGAAATTCCATCCAGGTGGAGATGGGTACAGACGTGATCGTGCGCCAGGCGGTGGAGCGCGCCGCCGTCTCGCCCCAGTGGCCGGTCGCGTGGCGAAGCAGTTGCGGCAAGCGCCAGGCGACGACCGCCGAGGCGGTGCCGACTGCCATGATGCCGGCGACGCCGACGACGCGGGTCCAGCGCGGCATTCGATCCCAGGCGCTGGCGGCGAAGAGGGCAAACGCGCCCCACATGCTCATGGAATAGTAGTCCTGCCGTTGCCCGAGAAGGAAGAGCGGGAGGAAAACGACCGCCATCCAACAGAGCGGCACGGCATCGGCAAATTCGATTTCGCGCGGACGCAGGACGCGGCGCCAGGCGAGAAAGGCGCCGGGAAGAATTGCGATCGACCACGGGAACCACCAGGCCAGATGCATCGCGAGGAAAATTGAGCGGGCGACGTTGTCGTAGGTATGCCCGAGGTCGGGTTTGCCGGCCAAATGAGTAACCCACTCGTTGGCGGTGAATTTCCCGACAAACTCCGGATAGCGCAGCGCCAGCCAGAGATACCACGGCAGGGTGATGAGGACGAATACGAGAATGCCATCCCACTTCAGCAGGCCGCGGAAACGCAGCCGCGCTTCGCGATAGAAGCAGGCGAGAAGACCAACCACCGCGGCCGGGTAAAGCAGGCCATGCAGGCTCTTCGTCATGCAGGCAAGCGCGGCGAAAGCCCAGAACCCGATGAACCAAAACCGTCGTCTTTTCCGCTGTTCGTAGCCGCGGATCGCGCAGTAGATCGCGCCCGCGACGAAGGCGCTGAAGACCGGCTCGGGCATGACGATTCGGCCGAGGAGAAAAGTGCCGCAACAGCAGAGATGAATCAGCCCGGCAAGAAAACCGCGCCATGGCCCGGCGAGGCGATCACCGATGAGAAAGGTGAACGCGACGGAAGCGAGAGTGGCGAGCGCGATCGGGAGCCGCACCGCCGTGTTCGTTAGGCCAAATGCTTTCAGGGAAAGTGCGATCGTCCAGTAGACGAGCGGCGGCTTTTGCATGCGCGGGATGCCGTCATTCGTCGGCACAAGCCAGTTGTGCGACTCGATCATTTCGCGAGCAGCGCCGGCATACTGGCCGTCGGTTTCGTTGTAGAGGTCGCCCCAGCCAGCGGTTGCGATGTGAAGCACCGC
>JAICXG010000341.1 GCA_025980625.1 Chthoniobacterales bacterium | reverse complement strand
CGAGATCACTTCCTTCACGAGGTCGCCGATCGAGATAACGCCACGCAGTTCACCGTCACACACCACCGGGAGATGACGAATGCGTTTGTCCGTCATGAAATGCAGGCATTCCTCGACCGTCTCGCGCGGATGCGCGGTCGTCAGCTCTGTCGTCATGATTTCCCGCACCGTGCTCGTGCGCGAGGTTTTACCGCGCAGCATCACCTTGCGTGAGTAGTCGCGCTCCGAAATGATGCCGACAAGCTGGTCGTTCTCCATCACGAGAAGAGCGCCGATATTTTTCTCCGCCATCAGTTTAATGGCGTCGTAAACCGTGGCGTCGGGATGGATCGACCAAATCTCACCCCTCTTTTGGCGGAGGATCTTGTCGATCGTGCCGCTCACATCCATGCGAGCGAGAATACCTTTCTCGGGAAAATCACGCAAATAATTAACTTGCGCGACGAGCGAAACGCTCTGCAATCAGCGCCTCGAGTTTTTCAACCAGCACGGGCTCGGGCAGGCGCTCCAGCACTTCGTTGAGAAAACCGCCGACCAGCAATTGCCGCGCGACGGACGCCGGAATGCCACGCGCGAGGAGGTAAAACATCTCGTCTTCATCGAGCTGGCCGGAAGTCGCCCCGTGCGTGCAGCGAACATTGTCGGCGAGAATTTCCAATCCGGGCATTGAGTTTGCCTCCGAGTCGTCGCTCAGGAGCAGGTTGCGAACTTTTTGATAAGCGTCGGTGAAATGAGCGTGCGGCTCGACGCGAATCAGGCCGCCAAATGTGGTGCGAGCCCGATCGTTCAGCGCGTTCTTGAAAAGCAGGTCGCTTGCAGTGCGCGGGGAGGCGTGATCCTGCAAGGTGCGGGCATCAAATTCACGGCTCCCATCGACCACCGCGACCGCGAGCATGTCGCTGCGGCCGCCTTCGCCGGTCAACCGGCTGAGGCTTTCCATACGCGAATACTTCCCGCCGAGCGCGAGGTGGAGATTGAGCGCGGCGGCGTCGCGCGCGACGGTCGTGGCGTTGATCTGGATGCTAACGGCGTTCTCACTCCAATCCTGTGCGCAAATATAAGTGACCTTCGCGCCGGGGCCGACGATGAGATCGTTCACGCCACAAGCGAAACCACGACGCTGGCGATTGCTCGAACGGAAGTTTTCCACGAGCGTGACCTTCGCCATCTCCTCGGCGACGACGAGAGTGTGCGGGAAAATCGCCGCGTTCTCGGCGTGCAACCAGTGAAAGGTCTCGAGCGGGAATTCGATTTCGATCCCGCGCGGGACATAAAGGAAAATCCCCGACCTGACGAATGCTTCGTGCAGGGCGGCAAACTTGGCCGAGCCAAGCGTGGCCGGCTGGCTCATGAAGTTGCGCCGGAACAGCTCCTCGTGTTCGATCATGGCGCGTTCAAGCGGCTGGAAGATGACGCCGGCTTTGCGCAGTTTTTCCGGGAGCGCGTCGCGCTCGAGGATGTGATCGTCGGCAAAAACAAGCCGGCCCGACGTCTGATCGAGCAAGACGGAACGCTCGAGAATGTCGCGGCCGTCTTCCTCCGACACCGGAGGCGCGAGCCGGTAGGATGATAGATCAAGCGCGCCGATGTTGGAAAAACGCCATGCCTGATCGGTGCGTGCCGGTACCGGCAGGCTCTGGAATTGCGTCCAGGCCGCGCGTTGCTGCTCGGCAAACCAAACGGGCAGGGCATCGTCCGCGCGTCCCTCTATCCCGACGAGAATGCCGGCCGGTTTCGGCTCGACCGCGGTTTCTTCTTCGAGAACGGCTGACGAATTCATAACGGGCTTGGAGATGCAAACGGCGGCCCCGAGACCGCCGTCACACTGCATCGATTTTTTACGGGAAGGAAACTTAGCCGACGGAACCTCCTATCTCAAGTTCAAGGTGCAGGCATTTCTTGCGTCCTCGGTTCATTTTTTCGTCCGTCCTATAGCTTGGCGGATTCGATCGGATGGCAGCTCTGGGTTAGAAGTAAAGGCATGACAGAACCGAACCGTTTTCAAAAGCTGGTGGCGGAGGCGAAGAAAAACATCCAGCAAATCACACCGGAAGAAGCGGTCCAAGAAGTTGGCCGCGGCGCAGCGACGTTGATCGACGTGCGGGAGAAGGACGACTGGAGCGCGGGCCGCGCGCGCGGCGCCAAACATCTTACTCGCGGCGAAGTGGAACTGGAGATCGAAGAACAAGCCCCCGACCTGGATCAACGGATCATCTGTTATTGCGGCGGCGGAAGCCGTTCCGCGCTGGTCGCTGAGAGCCTGCAAAAAATGGGCTACCGCAACGTGCGCTCGATGGCCGGTGGTTTTCGCGCCTGGAAGGCAGCCGGCTTGCCGGTGGAATAGACGTCGAATTATTTTCTCGAATCTCGATCGCATCGCGGCAACCGCGATCCTCTCAGTTTCGGACGAGTTTCAGCGCGATCGGCTTTGCGGCCAAGGTTCGGGGGGACGAGCCCATGGCCGACAGCGGATATTCTTGCCTAACGAGAGCTAGCCGACCGAGCCTTCCATCTCGAGCTCAATCAGGCGTTTTAGTTCGACGGAGTATTCCATCGGGAATTGCCT
>JAICXG010000375.1 GCA_025980625.1 Chthoniobacterales bacterium | reverse complement strand
TTTCACCGCTCTGGCGCAGCAGCTCGATCGCGCCGGTGTACGGAAGGCGCTGGAACGGCCGTTCGATCACAAAATCGAGCCGCGCTGCCAGTTCCTTGTCGACGAATTTGCCGAAGAGCGCGAGTTCGTCGGGGCAATTCTGGCGAATATCGCGCACGAGATATTTCACGAGCTCTTCCGCGAGATCCATGTTGCCCTGCAAATCGCAGAAGGCCATCTCCGGTTCGATCATCCAAAACTCACTCGCGTGCCGTGAGGTGTTGGAATTTTCCGCGCGAAAGGTCGGCCCAAAGGTGTAGACCTTGGACAAGGCGCAGGCGAATGCCTCCGCCTCCAGTTGCCCGCTTACGGTCAGGAATGTGCAGCGACCGAAGAAATCCTGGCCGTAATCGACGCCGTCGTTAGGCAGGCGCGGCGGGTGCCCCGGGTCGATCGTCGTGACGCGGAACAATTCGCCCGCACCTTCGCAATCGCTCCCGGTGATGATCGGCGTGTGCACGTAAAGGAATCCGCGTTCCTGAAAAAATTGATGGACGGCAAAAGCGAGCCGGCTGCGGACGCGAAAGACGCTCCCGAAAAGATTGGAGCGGGGCCGGAGGTGAGCGATCTCGCGCAGGAACTCTGGGGTGTGGCCTTTCTTTTGCAGCGGATAGCTTTCATCTGCGGCGCCCACGATCTCAATCGAGTCGGCGACCAGTTCCCACGCCTGACCTTTGCCTTGCGACACGATCAGATTTCCGCGGGCGCGAAGCGACGCGCCGGTGTTGAGCCGTTGCACCGCGGGATAGTTAGGCAAACTGTTCCTGGCGATGATCTGGAGGTTGCGCAGGCTGGAGCCGTCATTCAGCTCGAGGAAGGAAAAGTCCTTGACATCGCGCCGGGTCCGCACCCAGCCCTGTACCAGCACGTCGCTGCTCGGGGCGGTGCTTTGCAGGGCGTCTTTGACTGAGCTGACCTCGGGCTCCGGCATGGCCGTAAGTTGCCGGAGCCGGCGAATGACGCAAACTGCAACGGGTGCGCTTCGTTAGTTTACCGGCGGCGCTTCTTCAGGATCTCACCAATGCAGCGCACCATGTCCTCGAGGTGAAATGGGTTCGCGAGGAATGTATAGGGGCCGAGAAAACCAACCGTGCCGATCTCTCCCTTCGAATTTAGCGTCGTTAGGCAAAGCACCGGCACGTCGTGCAGGGCACCTTCGGCGTGGAGTTGTTGCGCGACCGCGTCGATCTCGAGATGTTCCGGTTCGGCATCGACCAGGACCAGGTCGGGCCGAAAATCCAGCGCTGCTATGAGTGCTTCTGGACGATAACTTTCCCGCCGAACGACGTACTCCCCGCTCGCCGCCAGCGCCGAACTGACGAGTGCGGTCAGGCGCGGTTCATGGTCGATGAGGAGGATGCGTTTTGGTTTGCGCACGTGGTTGATGAATCTCCCGGATGGCAAAAGCAACCGATATGCCAGGGGCCTGCTTTGCGGGCTGGGCCGCGTATGCTTAGTTTCTCTCTTGCCATCATGTCCCAGCAGGTGAAGAAAACCGCTCCGGCCACGAATTTCGAACAGGCTATGAAACGGCTGGAGGAAATCGTCGAGCAGATGGAGTCGGGCGAGCTTCCGCTGGAGGATCTGATTGTGCGTTATGAGGAGGGCATGA
>JAICXG010000320.1 GCA_025980625.1 Chthoniobacterales bacterium | reverse complement strand
TTCAAAGCGGTGGACCTGGTATCTGCTCTTTGTCGTTATAGGCAGCATGGGAATAGCTGTGAAGGAAACCGGCGTCATAAGCTACGGACTCTGCGCCATATGGATTCTGTGGGTTTTGTGCGGAGAACGAAGGGAGTGGGCGAATGGGCTAATACTAATTTTTGTTGGCGCGCTGGGATTAGGTATCGCGATCGGCTGGCTGGCGTTGTCGGTGGGGGGAATTAATGTCCTGGTGAAGGTTGTTATGAGCATTTTCACCTCAAACGCTGTAAACGCGTATGCGGTCGAGTATCAATCAGGCCCTGGGTATCTGCTTCTATGGTCGCTCGCAGTGATGAGCCCGATTGCAGCCCTTTTTTCCCTCACCGGCTCCGGGGTGCTGTTGTTGTCGCATCGCAGGGTGAAGCTTCTCCATTTCCCAGAGCCGGACGCAGACTGGTCGGTTATTCGTTGGATTGCCCTTCTCTGTTTTGCGTATCTCGCCTGGCCGATGCTACTCCCGCGCTGTCTCAATCTGCGTTATATCAGCTTCGTATTTGGAATCTATTACTTGATAGCTGGGGTCGGCTTTTGGTATCTCTGGTCGCTTTCTCGGCACCGACTCAACGGGATAGCCTGGAGAGTCATCGCCGGGTTCGCAATCGTTGTGCTTAGCTTTGCAGCGATTACCGACTATCTTCGGTTTCAGAGACTATTCGTGCGCGCCGACTTGCAGGATCTGGCGGTGAACATGGTGCTCGATCCGGATAATCCGAGAAACGCAATTCACGTCAGTGCTCCAGTCTCGCCCGTGCTCGAACCGACACCCGTGAAAACGGCGAGATCACAGGCAGAGGCGGAGGAAGAGGCACGGGAAGGGGACGCCCTCTTGCGACAGGGGCAAATCAGCGAGGCAATGCCGCACTACGAAAATGCCCTTGAGCTTGAGCCGGATTTGGTCGCGACCCTGAACAATTTCGCCTGGCTCTTATCGACCGCTCCAGAGGCGTCGCAGCGCAACGGCAGAAAAGCTTTGGAGCTAGCGGAGAAGGCGGTTCGGCTCGGCAGCGGCGAGAATCCTGTTCACCTGCGCACGTTGGCTGCTGCCTATGCCGAGAATGGCCGGTTCGACGAAGCGATCGCGACCGCCGAGCGTGCGCGTCAGTTTGCCGAGACCCAGCAAAACGCGACTTTGGTACAGAACCTGAGCAAGGATCTTTACTTTTACCAGCGTAATCACCCTTTGCACCGATGAACCGAACCTGGGACAAGGTTTCAACTTGCCAGCGCAAGCTACAATCTTGCGCTGCGGCTGGCTTGCGCTTTAATCCGCCGGTTCTAGTATGGCCCGGTGAAGAAAATCGAGGCGATCATCAAGCCCTTCAAGATGGAGGACGTGCGGGAAGCGCTCGCCGAGATCGGAGTCGAAGGGATGACCGTAAGCGAAGTGAAAGGCTTCGGCCGGCAGAAGGGACACACCGAAATTTATCGCGGGAGCGAATACACGGTCGATTTCCTGCCCAAGGTGAAACTCGAAATCGTGCTCGCCGACGACCTCGCCTCTCGTGCCGTCGATGTCATCACCCAGGCCGCCAAAACCGGCAAGATCGGCGACGGCAAAGTCTTCGTCAGCGAAGTCGAGCAGGCGATCCGGATCCGCACCGACGAGCGCGGCGCGGATGCGGTCTAACGCCCTGGCATCGCTCGCACATCGCGCGTGAACGATTTGTTGCTCTCGATCCTGCTCGGGATCATTGAAGGACTAACCGAATTTCTTCCGGTCAGCTCGACCGCGCATCTGCGGATCGCGGAAGCGCTCTGCCGAATCGACCTGACGAACGGCTTCTGGAAGATGTACACGATCGTCATCCAGCTCGGCGCGATCATCGCGTTGACCGCATTTTTCTGGCGCCGAATCCTGAAATTCCTCCGCACCTTCCCGCGCGGGGAAAGTGGCGATCGGACGATCTTCAATCATCCCCTCAGTGTGATCACGATCGCTTTTCTCGTGACTGCGATTCCCGCCTTTCTGCTGACTAAGTTGATCGGAAAAAATCTCGAGAACCTGCACGTCATGGCCTGGGCGCTTTTGATCGGCGGCATCGTGATGTGGGTTGTTGATACTATATTCGTTAGGCCGCGAATCGAGCGGATGGAACAGGCCACGCTGCCGACCGCGATCTGGATCGGCGCGGTGCAAATCCTTTCCGCGGTTTTCCCCGGGACGTCGCGCTCGATGTGCACGATCGCGGCCGGGCAGGTCGCCGGAATGTCGCGCGCCGCTGCCCTCGAGTTTTCCTTCTTTCTCTCGATCCCGACGATGTTTGTCGCGACCGGCTACGATCTTTGGAAGACGATCAAGCCGCACGCCGCGACCGGCGCGATCGCTCCCCTAACGATGACGTCGCATCTTTGGATCGTGCTTGCGATCGGGTTTGTTGTCTCCTTCATCTCGGCTTTCGCGGTGGTCGCCTGGTTTCTGCATTGGGTGCGGCGGCACGGCTTCACTCCCTTCGCGGTTTATCGCATCCTGCTCGGGCTGGCGCTGCTCGTCGCGCTGGCCCGGGGCGGGTTTGGCCCTTAGCGCGAAAGCGCGTAAACTCCCTCTCGTGCAAACCGACGTCATGCTGCCCGATCTTCAGAGCTGCGTCCTGTGCGAGGATGTGCGCTGCGAATTCAACGGCATGCAAACACTCGTCGGGGTGCTCAACATCGTTCCGGCGCCGAAATTGCCGGTCACCTACATGCGCCTTTGCATTTGGACGCGCTGGTGCAGCGGCGCGGGCCGCTTTCATCAGCGCTCGAAAATCGTCGGCCCGGATGACACGCAAACGATTGCCCAGGCGGAAGTCGATTTCGATCTCAAGCAAATGGAAGGGCACGCGACCAACGTCCATTACTTTGGCGGCGTCCAGTTCCAGCAGTTCGGGCTCCATCACGTCGAGATTTACCTCGGCGATGAGCTGAAATTGCGCTTCCCGCTTCCGGTCGTGCAGGTAAAAACTGCCTAACGACGGCGCGCC
>JAICXG010000347.1 GCA_025980625.1 Chthoniobacterales bacterium | reverse complement strand
TTGGAATCGATCGGGCGCCTGAAACAAGCGGGCGGCGAAGTGCTTTACGGCGGGGAGCGGCTCGATGGCGAGCAGTATGCCGGCGGCTGCTATATGACGCCTTGCCTAACGAACGCGAAACCCGGTTACGACATCCTCTGCCATGAGACTTTCGGGCCGCTGCTTTATCTGATGACGTATCGCGATTTCGATGAAGCGCTCGCGATCAATAATGGCGTGCCGCAGGGTTTGACCTCGGCCATTTTCACCAACGACCTGCGCGAGGCGGAAAAATTTCTCGGCCCTGAGGGCAGCGATTGCGGGATCGCGAACGTCAACACCGGCACGAGCGGCGCGGAAATTGGCGGTGCATTCGGCGGCGAGAAGGAGACCGGAGGCGGACGCGAGAGCGGAAGCGATTCGTGGAAGATGTACATGCGGCGGACGACGAACACGATCAACTACTCGACCGAGCTGCCGCTGGCGCAGGGCATCCGATTTGGCGCGGCGGACGAAGGCAGCGCCACCGCCTGATTGGTGGGATTCGCGCGTCGGCGATTTTGATTGCGATCACCTGGCGCTGACGCGTCCGCCGGAGAGAAAGGTGAGGGGCCGCCTTGGAATTACTTCAGACGAGGCCCGTCGGTTGCGTTGAAAGATCGCGGCGTTTCGTTAAGGTAACGGCGGTTAGAAAATTCTTGTGCGCTACGACAGCGCGGCCAGGTCGCCGCGGCGACCGCTACCCCGGGAGAAGAGATGAAAACTACCACCACGATTGAGGCGCGGGACGAGGCGGAAAGCCAATTTAACTGGCCGCTTTGTTATGAGGCAGAGAATTTCCTGCTCGAACGCATTGACGCCTTTCTCACCGAGAACAGTTTCGCCCGCATTCTCTCGCAGCGGATGCGCGATGAAACCGGCACGCTCTTCCTCGACTGGGTCGATCATCTCGTCCTGCCGTCATCTGACGAAGCGAAGTTGCGCGAAACCGGATTCACGGACGATCCGTTAGGCGAGAATCGGGGTAATCTGAAAGCGCTCTGGCATCCGGAAGCGATGTTGCCGCGCATTTTGCTCGTCGAGGCGAACGCCAAGTATCCGGCGGCAATCGCGATCCGGCCGGCGCTCGTGGCCGATTTTGCCGCCGTCCACGGGATCACAAACGAGATCGAAGGCGAGCCATTGTCGCGTTTCCGCAAAATGCTCGCTTACAAAGAAAACGGCTGCGAGCTCTATGCGATCGAACGGCGCGGTTATCGCGGTTATCTTCCGGCGCCGGTTGATCTGAAGAAGTTCCTCGCCGCCCGCGAACTCTGGCAGACCCGCCGCCGTCGCTGGGAGGATGATGCCAAAGGCTTCGCGCATTCTCTCGAGCGTCTGCAACGGCTGATCGATCTCGTCGGGCGCGACCTCGCGTGCCATCTCGTTTTTGAAGAAGAGCGCGCTTATTGGCAAAAACGGAACCGCGCCGGCACCGAACAGAAACGACGGCAGGATTCGTTAGGCTTGGGCTGGGCAAATCACGATCACCACACATTTCGCTCCTCGCGCAGGCATTTCATCGATCTCATCAAAGCGTGGGAGATGCTCGGCTTCCATCGCCGCGAGCGTTACTACGCCGGGGCGCAGGCCGGTTGGGGGGCGCAGATTGTCGAGCAACCGATCGAGGGCATCACCATTTTCAACGATGTCGACCTTTACCCCGACGAAACTGAGATCGATTTTTCCCGTAAGGAATTGCCGCCGGAAGACAAGCTGGGCACGATCGGGCTCTGGGTCGGATTGCACGGGGAGAGTTTTCTCGAGGCTGGAATGCATCATCTGGAATGCCGATTCGATCACGAGTTGCTCCGCGAGCAGCTCGCCAAGGCGAAGATTCAGACGATGGATTCGTTCTCCGATTTCCCTTTCCTGAAACAGGCTTTTACCGAAGGCGAATGCTGGCCCGTCAGACGCGGGCGCCTCGATAGATTGCGCTGTCGCGGGCTCATCACCGACGAGCAATTCGAGCAGTTCGCCAAAGAAGGCGCCATCGGGAGTCACCTCGAAAATCTGCAGCGCAAAGGCGGTTTCAAGGGCTTTAACCAAAAGTCCGTCAGCGTCATCATCGAGGCGACAGATCCGCGTCGGCAGGACGAGGTGCATCTGTGGGCCTGAGGTACGGTAAACTCGACGCCGAAATACTTCGCCACAAAATGCTTTTGTAGGATGGGGATTCTGTCGTAGAAATGGGGAACTGATCGATAGGCATTAATTCTTCTAATGGAGCCCGAACAATGACACAGCCACAACACTACGTCCCTACCGCACGCGAGCAGAAGTTTCTCGAGAGCGTCGAAGACGCCAGCTATCAGCGGGAAATTATCAGTGGGCTCGGCCCCTTCTTC
>JAICXG010000351.1 GCA_025980625.1 Chthoniobacterales bacterium | reverse complement strand
TCGGCGATAACG
Source organism: Chthoniobacterales bacterium (assembly GCA_025980625.1). Classification (GTDB taxonomy): domain Bacteria; phylum Verrucomicrobiota; class Verrucomicrobiia; order Chthoniobacterales; family UBA10450; genus JAICXG01. Next base: position 2,244 of record JAICXG010000351.1, on the reverse strand, counting down.
GAGCCGCCGTTGCCGACGACATTTGGATTCACCCACGACTCGTAGACGTCGCTGTTGAAGACTTCGCGCCAAACCCCGGCAGCCGGGACTCCGATGCGATAGTCGAAACGGTTGAAGGTCGAGAGGTGCACGATCACGAGCAGGTCGCGTCCTTCGCCTTCGACCCAGCGCTGGAAGGCGAGGACGCGATTTTCATCGTGCACATGGAGAACGCGAAAACCCTGGCCGCGCAGCGCCGGTTGCTGCCAGCGCAAGGCGAGCAACTCGCTCGTGAAGCGGAGATGATCGAGCATCTGTTTATCGCCAGAGTCGAGGCCGGCCCAGTTGAGCAGCAGGTCTTTGCGCACCTCGAAGTTGTCGGACCATTGTTTGTCCTGCAAAAATTCCTGGCCCATGAAGAGCATCGGAATCCCGGGTGCGGTCAGGCTCAAGCCGGTTGCGACACGGGCCCGGCTCCGACCGTACCACGACCGGGGATCGGAGGGATCGCCCAGCCGCGCAATCCGTTGTTCGCGGCCTTCGTAAACAATGTCGTGATTCTCCGGACCCTGGACGAAACGCCACTGCTCAGCGAAGCCTTCCGGCCACAGGCTGCCGGCCAGGCCGCTCATGTTGAGTGGGCGTGTGTCGGGCGCGCTGGCATTGCCGATTACATCGCGGATCGCGATGCGCAAGCCGTCGGTAAGCGAAGTGTCGAATCCCGCGCCTTGTGGCGGCGGCTGCACCACGAGCGGATTGACGCTCCAGTATTCAGCTTTCTCTAACGCGCTCGGACGAATGAAGCGCACGGTGCCGGTAAGGTCATGGCAAAAGCTCCATCCGTTAGGCGCGCCGTCGTGATCGATCACGCTCACCTGGTCGTAACGGAAACCATCGACGCGATATTCCTCGAGAAAGAACCGCGCGTTCTGAATGAGGAAATCGCGCACTTCCGGTTTGCCGAAGTCGAACACGAGTCCGCCGGCATGTCCGCGCTCGCTGAAATAAAGGGAGTTCGCGTTTCCCGCGGCGGTCGATTGCCGGTCGAAAAAGTAGATGCTCTCGTCGCCGAAATCGCCGCCGGCGTGGTTGTAGACGAGATCGAGGAGAACCGCGAGGCCGTGGATGTGGCAGAGATCGATCAAGGCCTTGAGTTGTTCCATCTCGCCGCTGAGATCGTTTGCCGCATAGGGCGCGAGACCTTTCGCCTCGAGCAGCGGATTTAACTGCGCGAGATACCCCGCCAGGTTGGCATCGTCGGCCGCGAAGTCCATTTCCGGAGAGAAATAATCGACGCCGTTGTAACCGAGACTGAACTGGGTCGGAAATTCCTGAATCGGCATTAGCTGGATGGCCGTGATCCCGAGCGCAGTGAGATACTGAATTTTCGTCGCGACATCGAGAAAAGTGCCCGCCTTTTGCGGGAGGTTAGGCGTAAAGAAGACGCCGACGTGCAACTGATAGATGACGAAGTTCTCGAACCGCGGCGTCGCGAATCCGGTATCGTGCCAGGGAAAATCGGATGAGCGAATCACGCAGTCGCCGGGGAAGGGCGTGTCGAGCTCGCGGGCGAAAGGATCGCGCTTCGAGCCTGCGCTACCGTCGCCTTCGACGAAAAACTTGTAGCGATCGCGATCGCGCACGCCGGGCAAAAAGCCGCGCCAATGACCCTGTTCGCTAGGGGTGAGAAGGTTGCTCTCGTCCGGCGCGACGCCGTTGACGCAGGCATGGACGCGATGAGCATGCGGCGCCCAAACGCGAAACGCGGCGCCCTCGCCGATCAGGTTTGCTCCCATCGGCGTCTCATCACTGATATGATCGAGCGCAGCAGGCATCGGCAAAGACCTTCTTTATGATCCGAATGACGATTTCTCGGCGAGACAATTTGTGCTCGTGCAGTGAGACGGGACAGTTTATGAAGCGCAAAGGATCCGTAAATCTGTCGCCCCGCTGCCCTCGATGAACCTCGCCTCCGAACTGAAAAAACATTTCGGCTACTCGGTTTTCCGGCCGCTCCAGGAGCAGATCATCCGCGATGCGCTCGCCGGGCGTGACGTCTTTGCTCTGATGCCGACGGGCGGCGGAAAATCGCTTTGCTTCCAATTGCCCGCTCTTCTACGGCCGGGCCTAACGATCGTCGTTTCGCCGCTGATTTCGCTGATGAAGGACCAGGTCGATGCCCTTCAGGCGAGCGGGATCCCGGCGACTTTCCTCAATTCCGCGCTCGACGGCGCGCAGGCCCGCACACGCCTGCGTGGTTTGCAC
>JAICXG010000127.1 GCA_025980625.1 Chthoniobacterales bacterium | reverse complement strand
GGGGCGGATATCCTGCCACTGGATGGCGAATGTCTCCGCCGCACGCGGACCACATCGCGACATTAGTTGCCAGATGATTTTGTTGACGCCGACGAGCGCGGCTTCGATACGGGCGATCTCGTCGATTGTGGCGGTCGTGGTGTCCTTTTCCTTCGTGCAGACCGGCAGTTTCAGCTTGCGAGCTGGATTCTTGGAGACATAATCCAGATCGATGGCTTCCTCGAAGAACGACCGCAGGTATACCAGCACGCACTGCACGGTATCTTTGCAATGCTTTTTCGCGAGCTCTTCGAGGAAGACGGCCAGTTCGCGTGCCTCGATCGCCGCGAGCGGCCGATCTCCGAGCTGAGCGGTAATGTATCCGAATACGTACTCCAGTTTGGCCCTGGTGCCTGAGCTCCAACTGCCCTTCTTCAGCGGGATGTATTCGCTCTCGACAAAACGGCGGAGGCTGATGTTCGCGTCCTTCTCCCTGAGCGCCGCAGTGGGCGTCATCACGGAGTCCCGTTTGGCAGCCCATTTCTTCTCGGCGGCGGTCTTGGTGGGCAAATCGTCCTTCGTCTTCTCCCCGAGGAAGTGCGTGGCCTGCTTGTACCGGGTCACGCCTTTCGGATCGACGTAGCTTTCTGGCGTGTACCACACGGCAATCCACCGCGCTGGCTTGGTGCGCGTATCGAGCTTTACCCACCCTGCGCTATGGCGTTCGCGTATTTCTCCCATACCGACCCCATTCTAAATCGATGACTCACATGATGCGGAGCTTTTGTTTCGGCGGAGCGGTCAACTGCGCCTGAATGAATGCTTCGATGTCGGCACGCCGGAAGCGCAGCAGCTTGCCAAGAGACACACACCGGAGTGCCGGCTGGCGGCTTCCGTTGGCGTGGCTGCGCACCCAGTCGGGCGAGACGGCCAGCAGTTCAGCGACGGCGAAAACGTCCAACAGGTTCTCCAGGACGGGCGGCGTATTGGGTTGTGCTGGCGCGGGTGAATATGTTTCCATTTTGGGTTCCTCTAATTCCTAGTCGGCAACTGCTCCGGCGTTTTCGTAGTTTCGGTCAAAAAACCTGAAGATATTTTTTTTGTAACAAATCGCTCTGGGTACCCTAGCTTTTTCATCGCCGCGGGGCGAGACTGTGATTGGCGGGCAAGCTAGCTGATTGTTAGCCTGCGATCTGTTTGCGGAGATCGCCACTCTAATCAATTAGGCGCTCCCCGCGCTCATCACCGTTTGTCCTTTCGACGGCAGGGTCTCGAGCCCCTGCCGTCATCCCAAAAAGGACCAGCGGGCTAAAGGACAAACATGAAGATTCACAAGGTCAGCAGCGTTCAATCCGGACTTTCGCACGCCGAACTCTGCCTTTATCACGCACTCTGGAATCGCCACAAGAAGGAACAAGACGACGGAACCAAGCTGGTGATTATCGGATGGCAGACCATGGCCACAATCAGCGGAATGACGGACAACAATGCAAGGTGCAACTGCCGCCGCCTGATCGACAAAATGGTTCTCGACAAGATCTCGGAGCCCAGCGCTTGCTCAGGCACCACCTACCGGATCTATCCCTATGAACAAATCCTCATTCGTTGGCGCAAGGCGGGTATGGAATACGTGGTGAAGAATCGCGGAGGGGTGACCTTCAGCCTTGCGGATAGCGAGTCAAAGGGGACACCCTTAAAGGGGACAGTCCCTACAGAGGGGACACCCCGTATTCCCACAGAGGGGACACCAGGTATCCCTACAGAAGGGATACATATAGACAAGGCAAAAAAAGGCACCTCCGGATTGCAGCGCCGTGCCGACCTCATAGGAGCCGAGCCGGTAGAGACCAGCTCCGACGCAGCATCTCACCACTCGGCCTGGGCGGCGCCCAAAGCGTCCGCCCATCTGACCGGCCCGATATCCTCATCGGACTGCTTACCGGAAGAGGAGCAGGTAGAACATGTGGCTGGTATGGGAGAACCGCAGGTCCGGGAGATTGCACCGGCCGAGGCTCTCGGCGTTGGAGCCTTCGCCTCGCCGCTCAACAATACTGATGTCGAGAGCTGGATCGTACCGGGTACCAGCATCACGATCACGCCGTATCACGCGTCTCTTGCTGAGCTAGCGGAACTCTATGCAGTGATGGAGTACGTGGGTCAGCACGTGCCAGCATTCCGCGTCACGGATGTCGAAGCGATTAGCCGGTATCTGGCGGAGTCGTTGCAGGTTGCTTCGGCCGGCGCTTCAGGCGCGGCCGACTCCGTGCGTGTGGATGAGACTTCGCAAGCCGCGGGGAAGGCGGATGCAAAGAAGGACGTAGGAGATACCCGCCAGCAGGTGGAAGACGCACAAGCGACCATGGATACCCTGGACAATGAACTACCACTCGGCGACCGGATCATCACCTACCTGGCCGGTCGCAAGGACTATTGCGGCGATTACGAGCCGATGCTGTCCGCCGATATCGCTCAGGCGATCGATGAGGACAGCTATGCCATTGGGTACGCCCTCAACGATCTGGTAGCGAGCGGCAAAGTGGAGAGGATCACTCGGCGAGGAGTGTTCCATTATGCGGCGCTTGTAGAGGCCGCCCAGGCCGCGGTAGAGGTGGAATGTGATGTTGGTCTCCGTACTGTCCTCGGGCGCTACCCTGTCCGGCGCTATCTCCGCATTTGAGTCTGGTGAGCCCCACATCAGTGCCGGCGCCGCGCGCCGGGCACTGCAACAGAACGAACGCTTGAATAGATTCTGTTGCTAGGCGCAACGGATCTGCACTGCTGTCACAACGGGATCTTGCCGACAACATCTTCGGGCAGTTCGTGGTCTGAGCGATCGTAAACTTCGGTCGAACGGGGATCTGCATGTCCGACAAGTTCCTGCACCGCGCGGAGCGGGACGCCGCTCCGGAGCAGGTTCGAGATCGCCGCGACCCTGAAGGAATGCGGCGTCACGTCGGTCGGCAGTCCGGCGTCGACGAGGCGCCGCTTCAACATCCGGCAGACATCTACGACGGAGACCGGGTTCTCTGAGACTCCGTATGTTGCTCCCGCTGCAGCCCTGAAGAAAGGACTCCCGGCGGGAGCCTCCGCGAGCCGACAGCTGCTGAGATACTCCTGCAGCGCTTCCAGCAGTTCCGGACGGACGCGCACGGTTAACGTCTTCGAGCGCTTCTCATGAAGCCGCAGGAGCCAACGCCCGTCCTCCCGCAATAGATCGCCACGCCGCAGCTTTGCAACCGCGCCGACCCTGCAACCGGTAGAAGCCATCGTCAGCAAGATTGCCCGATCACGCGCGCCGACAGGCTCGCTGATGTCGATGCTCTCAAGGACTGCCCGCATGTCGGCAAGCGCGATTTCTGGCGTTTTGCCTTCAGCTCCGATTTGGCGATCGCCGCGTATCCCGGTGGTCGGATTCGCAATAAGGATGCCTTTGACGACAAGCTTGTCGAAGAAGCGGCGGACGGCGGAGATGTTCTGCCGGACGGTCGCAGCGCTGGAAGTTCGCTTCATCTCGTCGAAGTACTGAGCGAGTCGCGGAGCAGAGACGGAGTAGATGTCGAGACCAGCGGAGGACATCCACCGGAATACTTTCTTGACGGCGATCTCGTAGGCGGCGCGGGAATGCGGATTCTCGATCTCGGCGACGAAGGCTTTGGCCAGTTCCATGGCGGGATCGGTGCGGGGCCGAAAAACTGCGCTCGGCTCAGGCTCCCACTCATCGTCCTGAGAGGGGCGGAAAACGGAGAAAATGTCGGCAGGAATCATAAAAGTTTTAGAGAGTTCCCATAAAAGGGTTTAATTTCAAATAAATGCGATCGCCACTAAATACGCCCTTGGACACCAGCATGGTCTCCCCGATGAACCGGTCGGCTTCGCTGAACAGAATGCTGGCGACCAGGGCCTTGATGTCCATGCGGACCTTGAAGATGAAGTCGCTCTCGTTGCGCGCGGCGGTGTAATCGTGGAGCAGCGCCGGCGGATTGCCCGCACCCTTGAACTTGAGCATGTTCACCTTGGCCGCCGTCAGCTCGTTGAGCTGCGCGAGGGTGATCTGGTAGATCTGGCTCACGTTGGGCAGGGCCTTGTTGGTGAGCGCGCTCTTGGGATCCAGCTTGCTGGCGAACCCGGCGACCACGTTGGCGATATTGCCCGCGTAGGTGCCGAGACCGTTGGTCAGGAAAGCGCATTCGCCGACCACGTGGATATAGGCGCCGATGTCGACAGGGTTGTTGTTGGCGTCGAAGACGATCGCATCGTCGTATTCGCCCCAGCCGTCGTAGCTGTTGCCGCCGAAGGTCTGGAACAGGCCGGGCAGGCGGTAGGTCTTGTTCTGGGCCGCCGTGTCGTGGACCAGAGTGTTCAGAGCGCTGGACACCGTGCCGACAAGATAGGGATTACCGCAGAGTCCCTTGCCGGCGGAGGTGGGAGCCTTCTTCGAATCGTACTTGGGACGATAGCCGATCCAGTTGCGGAGGTTGGTCGGGCTGAATATAACCGAACTGTGGCGCGCGGTTTTCATGTTTCAGTTCCGGTGCCGCGGTAAGGCGGCCACCTTGACATCCTCCGCGCCGGCCCGAAATGCGAGGATTCTTTTTAACCCATCTAGGCTACCAACCCAGTCCATCGGCTCGCCCGCGTGGAGGTGTTTCATCGCTTCGGACGCGCCGACCCCGGCAGGGAAATGCGACTTCTTGCCCGACTGCACCAGTCCCGCTATCTGCGCATAGGCAAAATACCGCATATCGTTAACGGCATTCGAGAGAATGCCTAAAGTCTTTTGCCGATCGCGGGTGCGCCAAAGTTCCAGGACAATATTCGCAACGGCAATTCTGAGCTGTTCAAACTCGAGATGATCTCTGAATTCCTCCCGCGTTGCGCAAAAAGGCACGATCGCCAGGACGCTGTTCAGAGCGGCGGAAAGTTTCTCGACATTCGCCGTATTCGCGCTCTCAGCATCCTGCGGTGTGTCCATCGAAAACGGGTCAATGAGTATGGGCATTTTTTCTCGTCGTCCAAAGGCTGGTTAGTATAGGTGCCCGGTCATAGCCCAAACACTATTTTGTCCCAGCGCTCCGGACGACGGAGACTCGCTCCAGAATCGGCTACGCTGGTGGTGATGAACGTTGAACTATCTGCCCGTCACGACGAACTGATCGACGAGCTTTATGAGCTGCGGAGCCGCATGAGCGGGATCAGCCGCGATGAGCGCCTGATCCTTGAGGCGGCAATTATGATGACCGAATTCCTGGACCGCTATGCTGCCGAGACACCAGAGATGGACTTGCACGAATCGACGCCCGGCGAGTTGGAGGAAGCGACCTCGGGGGACACCTGAAAAGCGGCCAATGAGGGACACCTCAAAACCGGCCAACGGAATCAGGCAAGACAAGGTAGTTATAACCCATGGCCGCGCATGGCGGCAACGAAAAACTTCACAAAACTCGCCTATGATCGGTTAGTCTGACAGCACCTGGGCGGAGGATATGGCTCCGCAGGGATGCGACCAGAGCGCCGACCCAGCGGCCGGAAATGCGTGGGCGGCGCAAGCCGCCTTCGCGGCATTTCTGGCGGGAAGGCGTTAAATCCCGGGTGCGCGAGGGCAGAGCCCTCGCAGGCCTTCAAACTTCTATCGACGCCTCAGTCAGTTACCGCCGTCTTGGTCCGCCAGCTTTTCGGCCCGCATTTGAGCACGTGCCCATGATGCAGGAGCCGGTCGAGCATGGCGCCCACTGCCGCAACGTCGGCCAGTAGCTTACCCCAGTCATCCACGGGGCGGTTGGAAGTCAGCAGCGTGCTGGCGCGTTCGTACCGTCGCATCACGATCTCCAGCAGATCCTCGGCGGCCGTCTGTGGCAACTTACGCATCCCGAAGTCATCGATGATCAGCAACGCCACGCTGGAGATCGATTCCATATACTGCTTGCGTGTGCCCTCCTGGGTCGCTTCGGTGACTTCTTCCAGCAGGATATGCGTCTGGCGATAAAGTACCTTGTGGCCTTGCAGGATCGCGGCCTGGCCGATGGCCTGCGCCAGGTGGCTTTTGCCCGTGCCGCCCGGCCCGAGAAACAGCGCATCTTCACGACGGTCGATGAACGTCCCGGTAGCCAGATCGAAAACTATACTGCGATTCATTTTCGGATTGAAGCTGAAGTCGAAGTTGTCCAGGGTCTTGTTGGGATCGCGGAAGGCGGCGAACTTGCGCCGCCGTTCCAAGAGCCGGTCCGAGCGCCGCGTCAGCTCGTCGGAGACTAGCGTGGCGAGCAGATCGATCGGCGCCATGGGTTCGGCTTGTGCCTGTTGCAGGCGCGTTTCCAGAACCGCTGCCATACCTCCGAGACGGAGTTGGCGCAGGCTGCGTTGTAGTTCGTTGAGATTCATTCTTGCTTCTCCTGGGTCTTGCTGTCGATGAGGTCGCGATACAAAGTCAGTTGCCGGATGATGGGATCGACCTGGCGAAGGGTCAGGGCAGGCCGGCGCTCCAGCCAGCGGCGAGCGAAGCCATACGGGTTGGCAGGGAGGCCCACTTCCAAAGCGGCGGCGCAGGCATCGTCGGTGAGCGCGGCACCATGTTTCCGCGCCAAGCCACTCAAGCCCATGATCCGGCGGATGGACTCGGGCCCATCACGCCGGTAGGTCTGCTCGGCAACCGCACCTACATGAGGGCCGATTTTGCCGCAACACGCCAGCAGTTGGGATGTGGAGCGTGGTGTGTGCGCGGGCTTGTCCTGGTCGGGGATACGATGCTTACCGCGCTCCTGGCTACGGTGCTCGCGCAACAGTTGCCCGGTACGCGGATTCAGCACCCGCACGACGTGGCCGTCCCACTGCACTTTCACACTACGGCCGATCCAGCCGGGCGGCGCGCTGTAGTAAGCGGCATCGACTTCGACGCAGCCATCCAGGTTGACGCGCCGGTCGCCAAACTGATACATGCGGAATGGCTCCAGCGGCAGTGGCAGCAGCGCCGGCTTCTCTTCGGCGAACATGGCTGCTACCTGGCGCTTGGTGGTGCCATGGATGCGCGTGTCGGCCCACTTAGATTCCCAGTGATCGAGGTAGGTCTGCGCCTCTTCCAGGCTCTCAAAGCGCAAGCCCTTCAACGGTGTGTTTTTGGCGTACCCGACGCCGCGCTCGACTTTCCCCTTCCGATCCGGATCAGCGACGCGACAAGGCAGCGCGATGGCGCCGTAGTGGGTGAGCATGTCGCGATACAACGGATTCAAGGCCGGATCGTAGATATCCGGCTTGAGCACGCCTTCGCTGAGATTATCGAGTACGATCGTGCGGCAGGTGCCACCCAGCTGGCGGAACGCTTGTTCGTGTAGTTCGGCCCACGTGCGCGTGCTGGACTGGAAGGTGAGCAGGCGAACGGCCTTGCGGCTGTAGCCCAGCGTGAGCACGAACAGGCGTGTCCGCCGGTAACGGCCGGAGTGCGAATCGCGCACCATCGGGCCGCTGCCGTAGTCGACCTGAGCTTCCTCGGCCGGTGGCGTGACGATGACCGCACACGCGGACTTTGTCGGCTGCCCGCGCAACCGGCGGACAAACCGCTTGACGCTGGCATAGCCCCCCGCGAAGCCGTGGCTGTCCACCAAGTCCTGATAGATGGCCTTGGCGTTTCGTCCCTTGCTCAGCGACACTTCGATGAAGTCGAAGTAGGGCTCGCAGGCACTGCTCGTCGGGCAGCGCCCCGGCAGCGGGATCGGCGCACAGTCGGGGGACACCGTTGGCCGGTTTTGATCGAGTTCGGCCGCCGCGGCGATGGGAGGGTCGGGGGACACCTCATTGGCCGGTTTCGCCGGTGCCCGTCGCCCCCAACCTCCGGGAGCCCGAATGGCGATTCCGGCTGCTTTGAGGTAAGCTCCCGCCGTCTCCCGGCGAATGCCTGTTTCCTGTTGAATGCGCCGTAGCGGCCAGCCCAGCCGCCCCAGCGCGATGACTTGTTGTCGCTTCTCTTCGCTCAAGACATTGCTCACGTCGATGGAGGGTAATCCCTCCATCCTTCTTAATGTCTTGCCGATTTCTATTGGCCGGTTTTCAGCTGTCCCTCATTGGCCGGTTTTGGGTGTCCCCCGAGG
>JAICXG010000244.1 GCA_025980625.1 Chthoniobacterales bacterium | reverse complement strand
TCTGGGTGACGATGCCTTATCTCATGCGCGACCAACTCGACTGGAGCCTGCAGCAGATCGGCCGCTGGCGCTTTCTCTCCGGCATAGGTCTGGCCCTGGGCGTGGCGATCTTGGTCTGCGCCTTCGTCGCCTACTGAAGTTCTTTCGGCAAAATCTCGTCTAGGCAGCCGCGAGCCCGCGGTTACATTCGCGAGCTATGGTGGGTCTGCTGAAAGAACGGCGCCGGCGGAAGTTACGCGAGCATCCCGTGCCGGAGGAATGGCGCGCGATCATCTCGCGCAATCTCCCATTCTTTTCCCGGCTCAGCGCGGCCGACCAGAAGGAGTTGCTGGGGCACGTCCAGGTGTTTCTTGCCGAGAAACGCTTCGAAGGCTGCGGCGGTTTGGAGTTGACCGAGGAAATTCGCCTAACGATCGCCACTCAGGCCTGCCTGCTTCTTCTCCATCGCAAAACCGACTATTACCCGCGGCTCGTCACGATCCTCGTTTATCCCTCTGGCTTTGTTGTCGAAGAGAATCGCCCGATCGATCACATAGTCTGGGAAGAAGGCCAGGAAGGACGCCTCGGCGAAACCTCCCGGCAGATGGGCTCGCTCGTCCTCGCCTGGGATGCGGCCCGCTACGGCGGACTCGATCCTTCCGACGGAAAAAATCTGATCCTGCACGAATTTGCGCATCAGCTCGACTTTGAAGATCTCGCGGCGGACGGCGTGCCGGCGCTCAATTCGCGTGACGAGAGACGTTCCTGGGCCGAAGTCATGAAAGTCGAATTCGCTGCGCTTCGGGCGGCGGACGAGACCGGCATTGCCATGTTGCTCGATAGCTACGGCGCGACCAATCCGGCGGAATTTTTCGCCGTCGCGATCGAAGCATTTTTCGAACGGCCGCTGGCGCTGCGGAATCAGCGGCCGCAGCTCTATGGTGCGCTCGAACGTTTCTTTCGGCAGGATCCGGCGACTTATTCGAGCGAGCCCGCTGCTTCGCCTTTGACGGCAGCGCCTCCGCCTGGTCCGCCCGAGTCTCGCCCGATTAACGTTTTTTGACGGGAGCGCAAAGCGCGACTCTGCCGGGCAGATTGGGAAGGGTGAGATTGTGTCGAGCCAGACTCTTGGATCCTGTCCACGCTTGCGTTTAAAGCCGCGAGCGGGTCAGGCCCGCGGTTTTGCAACCAGGCGGTGTGGGCAGGATTTTCTTTCCACGGGTACTCATCTTTCGTCACCGGCCACCAGATCAATCGCCCCGCCGCGCGCCAGCCATCAATGATGTAGCCGGTATCGATTGGTTGCCCGGGGAGAGTGACTACCACAACGTTGTGTTCGAGGTGTGTGTTCGGGTATGCCTCGGCCCAATGCAACTCGAGCGTCTTGAGCGGGAGCTTCTTCAACTCCAGCCCGATATCGTGCGCCCAATGAAAACAGAAGCCGCGTTCGCGCGCCCCGATGTGGATGAGAAAATTTTGCACGAGCGCGAAGGGAAAAACGCGCCACTTTTTTTGCAACGCCCGCGCAGTGCGATGCGAGGTTTCAGAAATCATCTGGGCTTCCCTCGGGTCAACGCCGGGCCCGAGTGCGGTGATCGCCTTGCTGAAACCCGCGATCGACTTCGCATCGTCCGCCCGCGCGCTTGGCGCGCCGATGCAGATTACGAGCGAACCGACGAGAGAGACGACCGCCGGCAAATGGCAACGAGAGGGAGCGCGCATCATGTCGTCCGCGACCATAGTCGTGCTCGCCTCCGGCTCAACGCAGATATCGCACGTGACGGGCAAACGGGCGCGCCCGATTGCGCAGGAGCGATTTGGAAAGAGAATGGTTATCGTTCCTCAGCGGCCGCGCCACCGCGCGCTCCGCGCGGCATCGTCCCAGGTTGAATGCGCACGCTGATCCATCTTTCTGATCTTCATTTCGGGCGAGCCGATCCGGCGATCGTCACTCCGCTACTCGAGTTCATTCAAGAGACGAAGCCCGATCTGGTCGCGGTCTCCGGCGATCTCACGCAGCGCGCCCGCACCGCCCAGTTCGAGGAGGCGAGGAAATTTCTTGCTGCGATCCCATTTCGCAAAATCATCGTCCCCGGCAACCACGACGTGCCGCTGCACAATGTCTTTGCCCGGCTCTTTCGCATGCTCGACCGCTTCCGCCGCTACATCTGCGCAAACCTCGAGCCCTTCTATCTCGACGACGAGATCGCGGTTGCCGGAGTCAACACCACGCGCGCGCTCACGGGGAAGAATGGCCGGATCAATCGTCGGCAACTGGAGAAACTGCGCCAGCGCTTCGCCCGCGTTTCGCCGACACACGTGAAGATCGTCGTTACCCATCATCCCTTCGACCTGCCGCCGGGCGTCGAAGGCGACCGGGTCGTCGGCCGTTCCCGGCTCGCCATGAAAGTGCTCGCGGAGATTCGCGTTGACATGCTCCTGGCCGGCCATTTCCACATCGGCGGCACCCGCAATGCCACCGCGCGTTATGAAATGACTGACTACTGCGCGCTCATCATCGCCGCCGGCACCTCCATCTCGACTCGCGGCCGCGGCCAACCGAATTCATTTAACGTTATCAAGATCGACGTCCCGAGCGCGACGATTTTGCAATACCGGTGGCGACCCGATAGCGTGCGCTTCAACCTCGCGTCGGAGGAAAAATTCGTCCGTCATTCCGACGGCTGGACTCGCGTTTAATGTTCCGCCATCGCCGGGCGGGCTCACTCCGAGGAACGCTGCGCGGGAAAATCTGGGCAGCCGAAGGAATCCGACTACATTCGGGACGCTCGTCGCGCTCGTTGTCCGCGGCCCGACAGCGCCGCTACATATGGAGGAAGAAAATGAATTAATCGCGCTGCGGCGCCAAAAAATGGACGCGCTTCGTGCCCGCGGCGTCGCACCCTTTGGCCAAAGCTTTGAAACGAGCGGGTCGGTTGCCGAGGTGCGCGAAAAATTCTCCGAAGGCACGCCACTGCGCGCCGCCGGCCGCATCACCGCGCATCGCGACATGGGCAAGAGTCATTTCCTCGATCTGCGCGATGCCACTGGACGCATCCAAATTTACGCGCAGGCGAAAGAGCTCGGCCCGGAAGCGACGGAAATATTTGGGCTGCTTGATCTGGGCGATTTCATCGGCGTGGAAGGCACCTGCTTTCTGACCAAAACCGGCGAGCCGACACTGAAGGTGCACCGGTTCGAGGTGCTGGCGAAAACGTTGCGGCCGCTTCCCGAGAAATGGCATGGCCTCACCGATGTCGAGGCGTGTTACCGGCAGCGTTATCTCGATCTGGTCACAAACGAGCGCTCGCGCGAAGTGTTCGCGAACCGGATCGCAATCGTGCGCGAGACCCGGCGTTTCATGGAGTCGCGCGGATTTGTTGAAGTTGAAACACCGATGCTGCAAACCGTCGCAGGCGGGGCGGCGGCCGAGCCGTTCCGGACTCATCACAAGGCGCTCGGGATCGATCTCTATTTGCGGATCGCGCCGGAGCTTTATCTCAAGCGCCTCCTCGTCGGCGGCTTCAACAAGGTCTTCGAAGTGAACCGCAACTTCCGCAACGAAGGGATTTCGCGCCGGCACAATCCGGAGTTCACGATGCTCGAGGCCTACTGGGCCTATGCCAATTTCGAGAAAATCGCGGACCTGGTCGAGGAACTCATCTGCCATCTGGCGGCGACCATAATTGGGTCCTTGCAGATCGAGCATCACGACGCCGAAGGCAAGGTTACGCGCACCATCAACCTCACGCCTCCCTGGCGACGGGCGCGCTATCGCGATCTCGTTTGCGAGGTGGCCGGCGCCGATTGGTTTGGCCTAACGAGTGAAGAACGGCGCGCCCAAGCTCACCTACTCGGGATCGAGATCCAGCCGCAAATGGCAGACTACGAAGTGACGCAGCACATTTTCGAGAAGCTGGTCGAGGAGAAAACCTACGATCCGGTTTTCGTGACCCATTGTCCGAAGGAGCTGGTCCCGCTCGCGAAACAGAATGCGGAGGACGATTCGTTAGTCGACGTTTTCGAGTTGATCATCAACGGGCAGGAGATCGCGCCCGGTTATACGGAGCTGAATGACCCGTTTGTCCAGCGCCAGCGGCTGCTCGAGCAGGCGGGGGAAGAGACGCAAAAGATCGACGAAGATTTCCTCCTCGCGCTCGAACACGGGATGCCGCCGGCTGGTGGAGTCGGCATTGGGATCGATCGCCTAACGATGCTCCTGACAGGCGCGGAATCGATCCGCGACGTCATCCTTTTTCCTCTCCTCAAGCCAAAACAAGGCTGACCAGTGCTGACTTCGCAGAGGCAAACCCTCCGCCTGCGAATCGCGCAAGGC